>NZ_JBDUCX010000205.1:0-12338 GCF_040003245.1 Chthoniobacter sp. | reverse complement strand
TCGTCACCGAAGGAGAAATCATGAAAGCCATTGGAGAACTCAAAAAGAGCAAGCAGGTCGATGTCATCGCCCAGCACGCCATCATCTGCGGCTACGGGCGCATCGGCCAGATCCTCGCCCACGAACTGGCCGCCGCCAATTTCCCGTTCGTGGTCGTGGACCTCCACGACGGACGCCTCGCCATGGCCCAGGAGAGCGGTTACCTGATCGTGAAGGGCAGCGCGACCGAGGAGGAGACCCTCCAGCGGGCGCATGTCGAGCGGGCGGTGGTGCTGCCGGAGGACACCTTGAACGTCTACATCACCCTCACCGCGCGCAACCTGAACCGGCACCTGCGCATCATCGCCCGCGGCGAACAGCCGAGCACGGAGAAGAAGCTCAAGCAGGCCGGGGCGGACGAGGTGGTGCTGCCCGCGAGCATTGGCGGCACGCGCATCGCCCACTCCATCACCCGCCCGGCGACGATGAATTTCCTCGGCGACAACCGGGGCATGATCAGCCAGGACCTCAAGCATCTCGGCGTGGAGATCGACGAGTTGCGGCTGCACAAGCACACCCATCTCGTCGGCAAGACGATCCTCGAGCTGCAAAACATGTCGGAAGGTCATTTGCTGGTCATCGCCTTGCAAAGGGCGGATGGGAGCGTGCTGCGCTCGGGTTTCATGGAGGAGACGCTGAAGAGCGGGGACTCGGTGATCATCATCGGCCGGGTGAATGCGCTGCCGGCGGCGCTGCGGGGCGAGGTGGAGCGGGAGGAGTTGCTGTAGGGTGCGATTGGGTGCGATTCCTCTGTAGAGGAGTGCCAAGTGCCAAGAGCCAAGTGTTCACTGCTCCCGCGCCCGCGGGACAGATGGTGGCGCCACTTGGCTCTCTCTACTTGGCTCTTGGCACTTTTCCGATTCATGGGTGCGATTCGGTGCGATTGCTTTGTGGAGGGAGAGCTAAGAGCCAATTTTTGGTGGGATCGAGTGGGATCGGGTGGGATTGCTAGAGTAAAACTGCCCCCTTGGAGTGGGATTCCGGTGAGTCCTCCCGGTGGGAGGGTGCAATAAAATTTGGGGCACGATCAGACACGATCAGGCACGATTGCCCTGGATTGCCGACAACCGATTTCCTGTCCTCGCACGGCTTCGAGTCCGTTTTTGAGCCCAAAGGTCGGAACTGGTCGGAACTGGCCGAAACTTCAGAGTAAACCGGTGGAGGATCGGCAGTCGGAACAGATCCAGAGACACCACTAAGACGCGAAGGCACAAAGGAGGAAAAGGGGGCTGAGATTCTATGCATTTTGACGGGATCGGGATGAGCCGGGACTGGTCGGAACTTCAGAGTAATGAGTCGGAACTGGCGGTCGAAATGCATGTTCGTGCACACCTAAGCCTATTATGTGAATTGAGCGATAAATATGTCATATTTCATTAAATATGAGCGCTTATATGTGCCGAGGTCAAACGAAAATTTGCTGGATATGGGGATCCTTTGGCGTTTCCTCAAATGGGGGTGAGTGGAAAAGACCGCGGATGACACGGATGGGCACGGATTGCAGAAAAGGGGGCGGGGAGGTCTTTCATCCGCGCCCATCCGTGTCATCCGTGGTTCAACTCTCTGTAGGTGCGGGTGAACTGTATGGAACAGTTTGGATTTGGCGGATGCGCTTTGGCTGGGCAAACTCTGGGGCATGGGTTCCGATTTTCCTACGTCACACGGAAAAGTCATGGTCCTTGGCGAAGTCAACGCCCGGTGAAATGAACGACGATCCAAACAATTCCAGTAAGTTCGTTGAGCCTCAAGAGGAGCCATTGTTCATCGCCATCCCACAGACCGACGCTGCCTTCCAAGCTGCGTATGATAGTGCGGCCGCGACGATTCCTCAGTTCATCGAACACATTCAGCGCGGCGGTGATTCGTTTTGTGCGGCCAAGCTTCGTTTCCGCGACCCAGACGAATCCGAGCGTCTTGGTGAGGACAGGTTTCTGTTTCTCTGGCTCTCTGCTGCGCATTACCACGCCGCCGAGGGCGTCTTTTCCGGCATGTTCTTCGAGGTGCCGCCTGAACTCCAGAAATGGCATCAGGTCGGGCAGCGCCTCGCCTTCGATCCCGAAGACGTCTTTGACTGGATGGTTCTTCAGCAGGGTCACTTGCACGGAGGGTTTACGCTGCGGGTAACCCGCGAGAAGCTTCCCGAGGCAGAGCGCGAGTCGTACGATCGCTATGTCGGAGTTTCCATTTATGAGCCGCTCCCGATCTGATTCGATGGCTGGGAAACTCTGCCGCCCCGCTGGGGCGGAGCCGTTTCGGACTCTATTCCGGTGGCTTACGCCGACCGGCTAATATCCTTAGTCCCTCCGGGACAAAGCAGGCGCTGGCTTTCCGAGAGTCGAGAGGGTCGGTCCTGATCATAGGCCGGGTGAACGCGCTCCCGGCCACACTACGAGGTGGGGCGGATGACGGGGGACTTCGTTGAACCGCTATTTTTCCGCGGCGAGGGAGGCGCAGATGATTTCGCGGTCGTTGCGGGCGTAGATGCAGCGGTTGGCGAAGGCGGGGTGGGACCAGAGGACTTCGCGGTGGGGGTCGGTGTTGGTGGGGTCGAGGAGGTGGGCGCGGCTGATTTCCTCGTAACCCTGCGGGGTGAGGCGGGCGATGATGAGGTCGCCTTTTTCGTTCCAGAGGAAGAAGCGGCCGGCCTGCTGGATGAGGAAGGCGTTGGCCCAGCGCGTGGGTTTGTTGTCGGGGGTGGTAGCGGCGAGCGTTTCCCAGAGGCGTTCGCCGGTGTCCAGTTTCAGGCAGCGGAGCTGGCCGTAGCTGCACACGCCGTAGATGTAGCCGTCGGCGACGAAGGGGGTGCTCATGATGCTGTGCAGCTTGTCGGTGTTCTTCTCGCTGGAGTGTTCGCTTTGCCAGACGAGGGTGGCGTCGGGTTTCGTGGCATCGAGACGGAAGAGATGGGAGCCATTATAAAAAGCGGTGAGGAAGAGGAGATCGCCGGATTGTCGCGGCTGGGCGAGGCTGAGGCCGGACTGGATCCGCCAGGGCTGCGTCCAAAGCACTTTGCCGGTCTCGGGATCGAGCGCGTTGACGGACTCCGGATGCCAGATGATGAGCTGGCGCGCACCGCCGGCATTGATGAGCGTGGGCGGGCAGTAGCCGGGCTCGCGGGCGCTCAGGGCGCGCCAGAGTTCCTGGCCGGTGTCCTTGTCGAAGGCCACGGCCACACTGCCTTCGCCGCCGACCAGGCAGATGAGCTTTTGCCCATCGAGCAGCGGATGCGCGGCAAAGCCCCAGGTGGGGGTCTTCACCCCGAAGTCCTTTTTGAAGTCGCGGCTCCAGAGAACCCGGCCGCTGGCGGCGTCGAGGCAGAAGAGGTGGCCCTCGGCGCCCAGGGTGTAGACGTGACCGTCGCGGACCAGCGGCGTGCAGCGCGGTCCGGCGGCGTAGCTGACGGTGTAGGGGCAGTCGTAGCGGTGTTCCCAGAGGATCTTGCCGTCGGCTTCGTTCAGGCAGAGGACCCGCTCGTTCCCCGGAATCTCGCCGCGCTGGAAAGCATTGCCCGGATTGGTCGCGCCATCGGCGAGCTGGCGATCCATGACATAGACGCGGCCATTCGCCACGGCGGGCCCGGTGTAGCCCGCGCCGATGGGGGTGCGCCAGCGGATGGGTGGGCCGTCGGCGGGGAGTTTTTCCACGATGCCGGTTTCGCGCCAGACGGCGTCGCGCTGGGGGCCGAGCCATTGGGGCCAGTCGTCGGCCTGCGAGGTGGACGCGGCGAAGAGGAGGACGGCCAGGGAGAGGGCGGGGAGGAAGGGCGCTTTCATGAGGGGGAGATGGATCAACACTCCATCCGAGGCAAGGTTGCCGGGCGCTGGCGATGGCCTTCCGGCACGCCCGCAGAGGCGATTCCGTAGACACCGCAACGCAGGTTGGACAGAAAGCCGCTTAACGTTACGGCGATTATGGCAACTCCAATTTATACTCTCTTTCGCTTCTTGCGGCTCCGTCGCGGGTCGTTGGTCAACCCCTCCCGTATATGAGCGACACGAGTGTGCCCCCACCCGATGTGCAGAGGCGGCTGGACGCCCTCGCGCAATATCAAATCATGGACACCGCGCCGGATCCCGAATTCGACGCCCTCGCCGCCCGGGCCAGTGCGGCCTGCGAGACGCCCATGGCGATGGTGACCCTGCTCGACGACCGCCGCCAGTGGTTCAAGTCACGCGTCGGCACGGAGACGACGGAGACGCCGATCGAGGACGCTTTCTGTGCGCATACCATCGGGGAGCCGGATAAAGTCACGGTGGTGAACGATGCGCAGGGCGACGATCGTTTCCGGAGCAATCCGCTGGTGACCGGCGGCCCCCGGATTCGCTTTTATGCCGGTGCGCCGATCGTGACCCCGCAAGGCGTGCCGATCGGGGCGGTGTGTGTGATCGACCAGAAGCCCCGCTACCTTCCCGCAGCGAAACGGGCGCTGTTGCAGACTTTCGCCCACGAGGCGGTGTGCATGATGGAAGCGGCGCGCTACCGCCGGGCCCTGGAGGCGGAACAAACGGCGCTGAAGGATTTGCGATTGAGCGAGGCCTACTTCCGGCATCTCACGGAGTACGCCCTCGACTTGATCTCCATCCTGGACGCGGACGGCACGATCCGCTTCGAGAGCCGCTCGATCGAGCGGGAACTCGGCCACTCGCCGGCGCATTACCGCGGGCGCAATGCCTTCGAGTTCGTGCATGCCGACGATATTCCGGTGGTCATGGGCGCGTTTCAGACGGCGCTCGAGCAGCAGGGCAGCACGCCGGTGATCCGCTTCCGCTTCCTGCATGCCGACGGCTCCTACCGCATCCTGGAAGGGACGGGCAACAATTTGCTCAACGACCCGGCGGTGAGGGGGATTGTCTTCAATTCGCGCGACGTGACCGAGCGGGTGCGATTGCAGGAAGAGGTGAATCGGGGGCACGTCGAAAAAGAGGATGCCATCGCGCGGATGACCGGCGGCGTGGCGCATGATTTCAACAATATCCTGACGGCGGTGCAGGGCCTGGCGGAACTGACCAAACAGCATGTCATGGCCGGCAGCGTCGAGGCGGGCTACCTGCGGGACATCCAGGCGGCGACCGATCGTGCGGCGCGGCTCACGCAGCAACTGCTCGCCTTCTCCCGCCGGGTGGTGTTGCAGCCGTGCGCAATCGACCTGGCGAGCTGGCTGCGGGCCCTGGAGCCCCGGTTGATCAGCGGGCTCGGGCCGGACATCGAACTGACCATCGTGAGCCATGGCGAGCTGCGGGTGTATGAAGATTCCACGCAATTCGAGCAGGTGATCCTGCAACTCGCGGCCAATGCGCGCGAATCGATGCCGAATGGAGGACGCTTCACCATCGAGGCGCAGCCGCTCATTCTTGGCCCCGAGGAACGCCCGAAGGACAGCCGTCCGGGCGCGGTGAACTATGTGCAACTGAGCGTGACGGACCAGGGGACGGGCATGGATGAGAGCACGCTGGCGCGGATCTTTGAGCCGTTCTTCACCACGAAGACGGCGGGGCATCATCCCGGTCTCGGCCTGTGCATGTGCCGCGGCATCATCGAGCAAAGCGGGGGGCATCTCACGGTGCACAGTCATCCCGGGCGGGGGACGGTTTTTCATCTTTTCCTGCCGGCTGCGGAAGCGATCGAGGACGATCTGCCGCCGCCCTCGGCCGCGCTCGCCTCGGGGGTGGCGACGATTCTATTCGTGGATGATGAACCGCTGCTGCGGGAAATCGGGGCGACGATATTGCTGGAGGCCGGCTTCCACGTGACGGTGGCGGAGGACGGCTTCGACGCGCTCGCCGGGCTGGCGGACATGGGTTCCGCGCGGCCGGACTTGCTGATCACCGATGTGGTGATGCCGGGGATGACCGGCGTGCAACTGGCGGAGGAGGTGGCGCGTGTCTCGCCGGACACGCGGATCCTGCTGTGCAGCGGGTATACCCGCGACGCGCTCGCCCAGAGCGGCGGCCTGCCCGAGGGCATGGCCTTTCTGCCGAAGCCGTACAGCCTGGCCGCGCTGCTCGCCAAGGTGGGCGAGTTGCTCAACTTGAAGGTGGTTTAGGGACGAACCGGCAGCGTTAAAAGTTGATGCCGGCCGAGAGCTCGATGCCGTGGGTGAGCACGTCGTAGATCAAACCGTCGTGGCGGTAATTCACGTCGTAAAGACGATAAGTCATCTCGGTATAAAAGTTGCGGGTGAGGTGGCAGCCGATCCCGGCGTTGACCTGCCAGGACAACTCGGAGCCGACGCCAAAGCCGCCGATGTCGGCGCGCCCGGTGAGGTAAAAAGCCTTGGAGAGGTCGTAGTGCCCACGCAGGCCGACGAAGGGATCCCACCAATCGTCGGTGCGCGCCACGCGCGTGTTGAGCTGATCTTTGATCGCGCTGGCCAGATCATGGCTGAGCTTCGCCTTGGCCGCATCGATGCGCGCCCGGATGCCCGATTTGATCGCGCCATCGAGTTCCGCCTGCCGCTGTTTGATGATCGCCTGCACCCGCTGCGCCAGCGCGCCGCGCAGGGCATCGCCGAGCGGGCCCTGCGGGAGGACAGGGTCGCGCTCGCGCAGACTCGCGAGACGATCGGTGATCCGTTCCTGGACGAGCGGGACGAGCCGCTCGCGCGCGCCCTTGGCCAGGCGATCCGCCAGCGCATCCACCAGGCCGCGGCTCGCTTGTTCGATAGCGCCATCGTCGGGATGAATGCCCACGGCTTGGTAGAGATTCGTGTACCGCACGCCGGCAAAAGCATCCAGCCAGCCGCGCGGGCTTTCGATAAGGCGCCAGCTGAGGGCGAGTTCACCGAGATGCTGGTCCAGGCGCACGTCGAGCTTCTTCACCAGCCCCGGTGTGCCGACACCATCGGACAGGCTCATGTAACTATACTCTCCCATGATGCCGAAGCGGCCCTTGTGCGCCTCGGCGCGCACGGAGGCGATCATGTCGAGCTTGGGGATGATGTCATTCGGCCCGAGCTTGAGATGCGAGGTCGCGCCGTTGATTCCGACTTCGCCGGTTTGCCATGGAATCCACCCCGGAAGCGAAAGGGAGAACTGCCACGTTTCCGATGGTTCCGGTTCGGTCGGGGTGATGGTCTTCTTGTCATTCTCGCCGGCCAGGGCCGTGGCGCCGAAAAGGATGCCGGTGAAGCCGGCGAGCAAGGTCGGGAAGTGTTTCATGGCAGAGGTACCGGTGGGGACTCTCAATGTCCGGCGCCGATTTTGGGCGGCCGGTTGTCGTCGTCGCCGAAGCCGTCATCCCCGGGCATGAGCGGTTCGCCGTGCATGTTTTTCATGACGACCTTCATCTGATCGACGAGGAAGAGAGGCTTGGCGGCCTCCTTGGCCAGGGCGTCCAGGCGCTTCTGCATTTCCGCGACCTTATCCGCATTGGCCGGGGCGAGATTGTTCTTTTCCGAGGGATCTTCGGCGAGATTGTAGAGGTCGACGCTCGTGGGCAGCATACTGCGCCAGATGAGCTTCCAGTCGCCCTGGCGAAGCGCGCCGCGGAAGGGCTCGACGTTGTAGACGATCTCCGAGCGCGGCGAAGGCTTGCCTTCCGCGATGGTGTCCCAGACGTTGACGCCATCGAGCGGCTTGCACTTGGTGGTGGAGGCGCCGGCGAGCGCGGCGAGCGTGGGATAGATATCCACGGCGTGGATCATTCCCTCCACGGTCCGTGCCTGGATGTGGCCGGGCCAGTTCGCGCAGGCGCAGACGCGCGTGCCTCCCTCAAAGAGCGATCCCTTGCCCTCGTGATACGGGCCATTGTCGCACGGGATCTTGATCTTCGAAACGTCGGCCATCACGCCCGCAAACATCGCGTTCCGCGTGCCGCCGTTGTCGCTGTGGAAAACGATGAGCGTATTGTCGCGCAGCCCTTTTTTATCGAGCGCAGCGACCACGCGGCCGATGTTGTCGTCGAGGCAGGCAATCATCCCGGCGTAAGTGCGGCGGGTGGGGTCCTCGATGTTCTTGTAGCGATCGATGTATTCCTGCGGCGCTTGATACGGCGTGTGCGGCGCATTGAAAGCGAGGTAGAGATAGAAGGGCTTCTTCGCGTCCTGCGCATTGATGTACTTCACGGCGTCGGCGCCGAGCAGATTGGTGGTGTAGCCTTTTTCGTGGACCGGTGCGTTGTCGCGAAACCAATCGAGCACGCCGTGCTCGCTGTGCGTGAAGTAGTCCAGTTCCCCGATCATCGCGCCGTACTGGTAGTCAAAGCCGCGCTGCTTCGGCCAATACTTTTTGTCCGCGTGGCCGAGGTGCCATTTGCCGATGATGGCCGTTTTGTAACCGGCCTCCTTGAGGCACTGCGGCATGAGCCATTCGCTGGTGTCCAAACCGTAGCCCGAAACCGAGGGAATGACCGCAGTCTGCAAACCGTAGCGAAAAGGGTAGCGGCCAGTCATCAATGCGGCGCGAGTGGGCGTGCACATGGGCTGGACATAAAATTGAGTGAATTTCGCACCGCCTGCCGCCAGGGCGTCGATGTTCGGCGTCTGGATATCGGTGCTCCCGTTGAAGCCCACATCCTTCCAGCCGAGATCGTCCGCGACGATGTAAACGATGTTTGGCTTGTCGGCCGCCTGAGCCGACGTGACGGGCAGCACGCTGCACAGAAATACGGTGAGAAACTGGGGAATAGTCAGCGGCATAGAAAAGAGAGGTACTTTAACAGGTTGGTCGGACGTTGTGCGTGTATTTACGGAAATGTAACTTATGAGAATTGCCAGTGGCTATCCGTTTTGCGCACAATTTGCCCTGATGCCTCCGCCTCCGACGTTTCCGCAAGCGATACGCCACACCCGGCGGATCATCAGTGACCCGGATCAGTTCGGTGACGCGGTCTCGGGCATGAAACTGCGAGTCGAGTTCCAGAGGCGGCAGGTTCGGCCGTCGCAGGTCGAGCAGTTTCAGACGCCAGAGTGGGCACTCGATTTCGGCGAGGCGCAGGTAAAAACCTCCGTCCGGGGGGTGGTGCCTGGCGGCTGGGCTTCGCTTTGCCTCGTGCGCGGCCCTGGCGGCTCAACCTGGAATGGCCAATCGGGCGAAACCGGCACGCTTTGCTGTGTGCCGCCCGGGGAGGAGTTGGATGGCCGAACCGAGCCGGGCTTCGAGTGGATGACTCTGGCTTTGCCACCTTCTGCGTGGGCGCAATGCCGGGCACTCGCCGGCCTGGCGGAGCGGGCGCTTCATCGCTACACCGCATGTCCGCTGCCCGCGCGGGACTTCGCGCGGATCGAGCGCCAGGTGCGCGCGACGTACGGCGCCCTTCAAACCGCTTCCGGCGATCCGGAGAGCACGCTGTCCGCCCAGGACGCCGGCCGCAGCCTCGCGATGCATCTGGCAACTCTTGCCGGTGAATTGGCCGGGAAGATCACTCCGCCGCGTGATTCGCTCCGCAACCGGACCCGCCTGGCGCGGCGCGCCCAAGCATGGATGCGCGAGCACCTCGCCGAGCCGTGGCGCGTGCCCGATGTCTGCCTCGCCCTTTCCGTTAGCCGGCGCGAACTGGAATATGCTTTCCGCACGACCTTCGATCAAAGTCCGCGCGAATTTGTGCATTCGCTGCGGCTGAATGCCATTCGCCGTGTCCTGCTGCGTGCAGATCCCGGCGCCTCGATCCTGCGCATCGCGCTCGACTATGGCATGAACCATCCCAGCCGATTTGCCGCGGACTATCGCGCTCTCTTCGGCGAATCGCCCAGCGAGACGTTGCGCGCGTGATGGCGGTTTAGAATAGCGTCATCTGCGGCTTCATTTCCGCCAGGGCTTGCTCGGCTTTTTTCTTGTTGCGGGGCTTGCCGTGTTTTTGGGGCGGAGGGGCTTCGGCGAGGGTCGGGTTGCCGTCGGCGTTGAGCTCGTGCTGCTCGAGGTTGCTGAGGATTTCCTTGGCGCGGGCGATGATCCCGGCGGGCAGGCCGGCGAGGCGCGCGACCTGGATGCCGTAGCTTTTGTCCGCGCCGCCCTTGACGATCTTGCGCAGGAAGATGATCTGGTCGTTCCACTCGCGCACGGCGATGTTGTAGTTACGCACGCCGGAACGGGTGATCTCGAGCTCGGTAAGCTCGTGATAGTGGGTGGCGAAAAGGGTGCGCGCTTTGACTTCGTCGTGCAGATACTCGGCGACGCTCCAGGCGATGCTCAGGCCGTCGAAGGTGGAGGTGCCGCGGCCGATTTCGTCGAGGATGACCAGGGAGCGCGCGGTGGCGTTGTTGGTGATGTTCGCGGTCTCGTTCATCTCGACCATGAAGGTCGACTGGCCGCGGGAGAGATCGTCATTCGCGCCGACGCGGGTGAAGATGCGATCGGCGAGGCCGATCTCGGCGTCCTTCGCCGGCACCCACGAGCCGATCTGCGCCATGAGGGTGAGGAGCGCGACCTGCCGGATGTAGGTGGATTTGCCGGCCATGTTCGGGCCGGTGAGGATGAGGAGGCGGTTCTTGTCGCCGTCGAGCAGGACGTCGTTGGGGACGAATTTTTCCTCCACCAGCGACTGGTCGAGCACGGGGTGGCGGCCATCGGTGATATGGATGCCCAGATCCTCACTGAGCACGGGGCGGCAATAGCCGAAGAGGCGCGATGTTTCCGAGAACGCGCCGAGGACATCGAGCGTGGCGATGGCGGCGGCGGTGGCTTGCAAGCAGTTCAGCTCGCGCAGGACTTCGTCGCGGACCTGGAGGAAGAGTTCCTGTTCGAGGGCCTTGGCGCGTTCATCGGCGCCGAGGATTTTGCCTTCGATCTCCTTGAGCTCGGGGGTGATGAAGCGCTCGCCGGTGGCCACGGTTTGCTTGCGATGCCAGGTCGCCGGGACGGCGTGCAGGTTTGATTTCGTGACCTCGATGAAATATCCGAAGACCGAGGTGTAGCGGACCTTGAGCGACTTGATGCCGGTTTCCTCGATGGCCCGCTGTTGGAGCTGGGCGATCCAGTCCTTGCCCTCGCGTCCAGCGTGGCGCAGCTCGTCGAGCGGGGCGTGGTAGCCGTCGCGGAACATGCCGCCTTCGCGGGTGAGGGCGGGGGGCTCGTCGACGATGGCCTTGGTGAGGAGATCGACGATGTGAGGGAGAGGATGGAGGTCGGTGCGGATTTGCGCGGCGAGCAAGGAGCGGGGTTTTTCCACCGCTGTTTCCACGTGCATCGGCGGTTGCAAACCGCCGCTCCGGGAAAGCGCGTCGAGATCGGTCTGGAGGTGCGGGATTTGCTCGAGCGAGGTGCGCAGGACTTGCAGGTCACGCGCGTTGCCGCCGGTCTGCGTGAGGCGGCCGACAGTGCGCTCCATGTCGCGGATCGACTTGAGCGTCTCGCGCAGGTTGCCGAGCAGGAAGGGCTCGGCGAGCAGGTCGGCGATCATTTGCTGGCGCTGGTGGAGCGGCGCCAGTTCGCAGAGTGGGTGCAGGATCCAGTCGCGTAATTTCCGCGCGCCCATCGGGGTGACGGTGCGGTCGAGCGCGCTGAGCAGGGAGGTGTCGCGTCCGCCGCCGCGGGCCTCGACGAGCTCGAGGTTCGCCTGGGTGGCGGCGTCGAGGATCATGAACTGTGAATTGCGGTAGCAGGTGAGCCGGGTGATGTGGCTCAGCGAGCGGCGCAGCTCGGTCTTCAAGTAGTGCAGGATCGCGCCGGCGGCGCCGATGGCCGACGGCAGGTTTTCGCAGCCGAAGCCGTCGAGCGATTGCACCTTGAAATGGTCGCGCAGGGTGAAATAGGCCTGCTCGAGGAGGAAGGTGTAGCCGTCGCGGGCGACGAGGCCGCGGACCTCGCGGAACTGCGGGGCGTGCTCTTCGCTGACCAGCACCTCGGCGGGTTGCACGCGGGCCAGTTCATCGGTGAGTTCCTTTTCATCGGCCAGCTCCGTGAGGCGGAAGTCGCCGGTGGTGAGATCGACGAAGGCGAAGCCGTAGCAGCCCTTCTGGCCGGCGTAGATGGCGGCGAGGAAGTTGTTCCGCTTCGCGTCGAGCATGTGCAGGTCGGAGATCGTGCCGGGGCTGACGATGTGCGTGACCTCGCGCTGCACGATCTGCCCTTTCTGCGGCTCACCGACCTGGTCGCAGATGGCCACGCGGCGCCCGGCTTTGATGAGGCGACGGATGTAGTTTTCCGCGGCGTGATGCGGGATGCCGCACATGGGCACGAGATTGCGCTTGGTGAGGGCGACGTTGAGGATGCTGGAGGCCTCCTTGGCGTCCTCGAAAAACATTTCGTAAAAATCCCCGAGGCGGAAAAGGAGCAAGGTATCCGCAGGCAGCGACCGCCGGATGCCTTGGTACTGCTGCATCATCGGGGTCAGGGTTTCGGACATGGCGGGAGAGTAGGAGGGAA
>NZ_JBDUCX010000386.1:0-3659 GCF_040003245.1 Chthoniobacter sp. | reverse complement strand
GAGCAAAATGGGCAGCGAATAGAAAAGCACCACGCTGATTTCCCAGCCCGTGCTGAAGTCGAGGAAACCGACCAGCAGCGACAGGGAGATGGATTCCGTCCACAGCCAGCGGCGCGGCTGGTGCTCCAGGAATTCCAGGACTCCGGATTTCATGGTGAACAAAGTGGATCGATCGGCATGGCGCGCCATTGGTGTGACCTCATCGCCAGCGGGAATCAAGCCAGTCTCCCGCCCTCCTCCCATGATCGCCATTGCCACGGGCCGCCCTTCGTGTCCTATTCCCACGATGCGCCCACGCGTTCCGCTTTGTCTGGCTTTGCTCCTCGCTACGAATCTCCTTTCGGCCCTGGCCGCCGATGGCGCGGATGGCTGGACCGTGGCCAACACCGGCGACAATCTCACCGTCTTCACCCGCCCGCACGAAGGCACGTCCATCCGCGAGTGCAAGGCCGTCGGGATCATCGACGCCGAGCCGATCGTCGTGAAGCGGGTCCTCGACGACACCGCGGAGTATCCCAAATTCATGCCCTACGTGGTCGAGTCCAAGACCCTCTCCCGCACCAGCGACGGCCGCGTGGGCTATCAGCGCATCTCTCCGCCCATCGTCGGCGAGCGCGACTACACCGTGCGCGTGAAATGCGAAAGCAAGGCCTGCCCCAGTGGCGGCATGATCTACTGCAACCGGTGGGAATGCGCCAACGACCTGGGCCCCGCGGAGATCAAGGGCGTGACGCGCGTCAAGATCACCCAAGGCTCCTGGCTGCTCGAGCCCGCAGCCGGCGGCAAGACGAAGGCAACCTATACCATCTACTCGGATTCCGGTGGCGGCATCCCGACGTTCCTGCTCAACAGCGCGAACAAGACCGCCATCCCGAAACTTTTCGCCGCGGTCGGCAAGCAGTGCAAGCTGCCGAAATACCAAGGCAAATAACCGCTTCAGCGTTCCGGCCGGCGGGAGCGGATCGGTGGAATTGCAGCCGCGCCGCAGAGGGCAACCGTAGCGGAAGACGCAGACTTTTGTTTGTCGAGTTCCACCCGCCATCGAGATCATTTGCGCTACCCCCTTGTGCCCAGTAGAAGAGGCGGCTCCATGAAAACCGTGCTCGAGGTCATCCAGGCGACGACCGCTTATTTCCAGAAGAGCGGTGTGGAGAGCCCGCGGCTGAATATCGAGCATCTGCTGGCCCATGTGCTCGGGAAGAAGCGCATGGATCTCTACATGGAATTTGACCGGCCGCTGAGCGAGCAGCAGCTCGAGCCGCTGCGCGCGCTGGTCAAGCGCCGGGCGGTGGGTGAACCGCTCCAGCATCTCCTCGGGACGGCGGAGTTTCATGGACGCTCCTTTTTCTGCGACCAGCGCGGGCTCGTCCCGCGGCCGGAAACCGAGCAGCTCTGCGAACTGGTGCTGGCGGGCGGCGCGGCCAAGCGCGTGCTCGACGTGGGCACCGGCAGCGGAGTCATCGCGCTCACGCTGGCCGCGAGCTGGCCGGAGGCGCAGGTCGAGGCGGTCGATCTTTCGCCCGACGCCCTCGCGCTGGCCGGCGAAAATGCGGCACGACTGGGGCTGACCGAGCGGGTGCGGTTCCTCGCCAGCGATCTCCTCGCCGGCGTCACGGGCGAATACGATCTCATCGTGGCCAATCTCCCCTATATCGCCCAAGGCGAAATCCCCACCCTCGCCCGCGAAGTTCAGCACGATCCCCTTTCCGCCCTCGATGGCGGCCCCGATGGGCTGGAGATCTTCCGGCGATTCGCCCCACAGGCGGCGCAGCATCTCCGGGGAAAGCTGGCCCTCGAAATCGGCCATGACCAGGCGAAGCCGCTGGCCGAACTGCTGGTCGCGCACAATTTTCAAGACATCCGTTCACAAACCGATTACCAAGGCAAAGACCGATACCTCTTCGCAAATTATGGATAAAATCCTCGTTCACGGCGGCGCCAGCCTCAGCGGCAACGTCAAAATCAGCGGCTCGAAAAACTCCGCGCTCCCGATCCTCGCGGCCACGCTGCTCACCAAGGAGCCGTGCGTGATCCATCACGTGCCCGACTTGAGCGACATCCATTACATGCTCCAGATCCTCTCGCACCTCGGGGCGCAAGTGGAGCGCGCCAGCGGCGTGGTGACCGTGCAGGCGGAGAAGATCATCACCGAGGCGCCCTACGAAATCGTCCGCAAGATGCGCGCGTCGGTCTGCGTGATCGGGCCGCTCCTCGGGCGCGAAAAGGAAGCCACCGTCTCGCTGCCCGGCGGCTGCGTGATCGGCGACCGCCCCATCGATCTGCACCTCAAGGGCTTCGAGGCCCTCGGCGCGATGCACCGCATCGAGAACGGCAACGTCAAGGTTTTCGCCGGTGAACTGAAGGGCAGCTCGATGAGCCTGCGCGGCAAACAGGGGCCGACCGTCCTCGGGACCGACAACGTGATGATGGCCGCCGTCCTCGCCGATGGCACCACCGTGATCGATAGCGCCGCCGCCGAACCCGAGGTGGTCGACCTCGCCAATTTCCTCAACAAGATGGGCGCGAAGATCGAGGGCGCAGGCACGCGCCGCATCGTCATCGAAGGCGTCAAGGAACTGCACGGCGCCGAGCACAGCGTGATCCCGGATCGCATCGAGGCCGGCACCTTCCTCGTGGCCGGCGCCATCGCGGGCAAGGGCGTGACCCTCAAGCGCGTCGACCCCTCGCACCTCACGGCCGTCACCGACGCGCTGACCCGCGCCGGCTTCCTCCTCAAGATCGAGGGCGATACCATCACCATCTCGCCCAACGGCGTGTGGAAGCCCCTCGAACTGACGACGAACCCCTACCCCGATTTCCCGACCGACATGCAGGCGCAAATGTGCGCGCTCCTCGCCAAGACGCCCGGCATTTCCGTCATCACCGAGACCATCTTCCCGCAACGTTACATGCACGTCTCGGAAATGAAGCGCATGGGCGCGGACATCTCGCTGAACGGCGCGACGGCGGTCATCAAGGGCGTCGAGCGCTTGAGCGGCGCGCCCGTGATGGCCAGCGACCTGCGCGCCAGCGCCGCGCTCGTCCTCGCCGGTCTGCAAAGTGAAGGCATCACCGAGGTCAACCGCGTGTATCACATCGACCGCGGCTACGAACTGATCGACGAGAAGCTCAACGGCCTCGGCGCGCACATCGAGCGGGTGAAGGCGTAAGCCCACCGGCGAAAAATGAAGCCGTCCCCCCACGGCGTGTCCTGGCGCGTTGGCCTGTGGTGCGCCCTGGCGCTCTCGTTGAGTTCCTGTGCCCAGCATTACCGCCTCACCTCGACCGACCAGGTCCGGATGCTGCCGGCGAGTCGTGGCCTGAACGGCGGCAGCTTCGTCGCCCCGTCGCCGTGGAGATATCGTGGCTCGAAAGCGCATACGCACGAATTCTACTACTATTACCACGACGAAAACGTGCTGAAGCGGTGCGGCGTTTCCATTCCGCGGGAAGCCGTGGTGTTGCCCTTTCCAGAGCGGGCCTTTGGAGTGCCGCGGGAGTGGGTCACCTTGGGCAAGGACTCGAAAACATTTCAGTTCGATCCGTCTTCCAAAGTGCATGGAGGGGATGACTAAAGGGGAACGTCCGCGCGGCCTGCGTCGTCCTCGTTCTCGTCCTCCTTCCCCTCGCCCGCCTCCGCGGCCCTTGTTGCCTCCACC
>NZ_JBDUCX010000028.1:0-37627 GCF_040003245.1 Chthoniobacter sp. | reverse complement strand
TCTCCTCGGCGCTGCTGGCCAGTCTCGGCCTCGGCAGCCTCCTCGGCCTCCGCATCGCCCGCCGCCGCCACCGCCAACTCGAAGCCATCGTCATCGAGCTCGCCGCGCGCCGCGTCGCCGCCACCCTCGCCCAACCCGCCGCCGAGCCCGCTCCCACCGCGACCGACGAACCGCAGGACCAACCTTTAGTCAACGAAACCGAGCCAGAGGCAGCGGGACCGATCCCCTACGAGGCCCCGATCATCCCCATTACAGGTGAGGCCGAAGAAACAGCACTACCCTCCGAAGCGGAACCGCCGACCAACCACGAGCCCTTGATGGAGACGACCAGCCAAAGCGAACCGCCCTTGGAAGACGCGCCAGCGGCGACCGAAGAAGCCAACGCCGTGGTACAGGGAGCCTACGAAGTGGAATC
Organism: Chthoniobacter sp.; assembly: GCF_040003245.1. Lineage (NCBI taxonomy): Bacteria > Pseudomonadati > Verrucomicrobiota > Spartobacteria > Chthoniobacterales > Chthoniobacteraceae > Chthoniobacter > Chthoniobacter sp. The sequence goes on along the minus strand of NZ_JBDUCX010000028.1, from coordinate 37,212 downwards.
GGTTCCGGAAAAGCCGTCACAGGGATAGCGACCCGGCTGAAAGAGCACACCCCGCCTTTTGGCACCAACCATTCCGATCAACGCCAGGGACTCAAGGCTGCGCGCCTGCGGAGACGGGTGGAGCGAATTCTTCCGGCGTAAGTACGGCTATGTTCGACGAATTGCCGAAGTCGGCCTTGTTCCGCGTGAGGATTGCATCGGCCCGGCAACTTTCCGCAGCACTGAGTTGCAGCGCATCTTCGAAATCCTTCAATCCAGAGGCGACGGCACGGAGCGCATCGGCGTGACCGACGGGCGCGACGTGGCTGATGCTCAAAAGGTGACGAAGGAATTCGACCGTCTTTTCCGCGCCACGATCCCGGCGCAGGATGTAAAAGAGGTTCGACAGGGTATGCCACGAAATGAGCATTTCGTGGGATTCTGCTTCGCATTTTTCCAGTGCACGTTTGCTGCCTTCGAACAGGCGGGACGCCGGAGGGCGACATCCAGGATCACATTCGTATCCAGCAGAACTCGCACAGCTACTTGACGTGCTTGGCGAGAAGCAAAGCGAGTCGTGGATCGTCGCCCGGCGATTCGGGCAGGGAAAACGTGCCCGCCCACTTCGTAATGAAATCGCTGACCGAGCCGCGGCACGGAACGGTGCCAGAATCCGGTAAAAGCGTCAGGAGACCCTTGCCTTTTTCAGGCAACGGTTCCGAACCGCGCGAAATTACGCGGCCACCGTCGATCTCAACTTCGAGGGTTACGAGGCTCATCGGGCAAGATTAGCGAAATTGCCTTGAAAAAGCCAGCACGGGTATCGCAATTCCGCCAAATGTGACTTTGGCCGGACAGCTTCCACTTTAGACAGTAGCGCGCCCCGCGCCCCGCGTCCTGCATTCCTGGCGTTCCTGGCTCCCCTTCGTCTCCTCGGCGCTGCTGGCCAGTCTCGGCCTCGGCAGCCTCCTCGGCCTCCGCATACCGGATGTGGCCGGTTCGCTTTCGTGACCTGACTGCCATTTTCACTGAGCGGATGGAGGATGTGTATCATGGGGGAAGATGGGGGCAGTCAGTCGAATTATGACAGGAAGAACTCGCGGGGGCATCTAGGGGGTGGATCCCGGTGGTCGCGCGGTTCGCCCGACCCGGGGGCTAATCTCTGTTGTCCTTCGGGACACTGGGAGAGCACTGCCCGCTGGACCACCCTCAAATGGGCCTTCGTATTTCGGATCCGCTAACTCATCCGCCTTACTTCTGCTTCTCCACGGCGGTCGGCATGTGGGCGGCCCAGAGGATGGCCTGGAGGATGTGTTGCCGGGCGAAGGGAGTGCTCAGGGAGCGCAGGTCGTGGCCAAACTCGGTGTAGAAAAAGCGGCCGCCTTCCGGGGTCTCGTGGGTCCAGGCGATCGGGTGGTCCGGCCCCATCGCTTTGCCGCCGCGGGTGCGGAAGTACTCGCGCACCGGCGTGTAGGTCGACTCGTCGACGCGCAGGAGCACCTGGAAGCCGGGCTGGCCGGTGATGGGGTGGTCGTGATTGGTCCAATCCGCTTCGTACCAGAACTCCGCCGGTTGTCCCTGGACGGCGGGATGGCGGGCGGCGGCGGGATCAATGGTGACCCGGGCCTTGCTGAAGTCGGAGTCACTATTGAAATCGCAACCGGCCAGGGCGTTGAGCCAGGGCCATTTGGTCTGGTAGACCAGCGCGGCGTGCAAGGCGACGATGCCTTTCTTGCCTTGGGCAAACCATTCTTCGACGGACTTGCGCTGCTCCTCCGGGAGGACGAGGTCGAGTTGGTTGGCATTGTTGAGCACCAGCACGTCGTAGCCGCTGAGTTCCTGCTTGCGCAGATCCTTCCAGTGCTCGGTGACATCCACATCGATGCCGTGCTCATACCCCAGCAGCACCAGCCACCGGTTGATTTTGGGAATGTCGACGTGGCGATAGTAGCCGGTGTTCGAATACACCAGGACCTTCAGATGGAGATTATTCGGGAACGCGGGCCCCGGGTCGTGGGCCAGGAGGACGCCGGAAAGGGAGAGTAAAACGAGGAGGGGGAGAAAGCGGTTCACGCGAGCAAGCAATAGCCGTGGAGCCGGCTGGGAAACAGCGGATTTTCCAAGCGGTGTCCGGTCACGGTTTGGGGTTTCGCTTTCGGTAAAGGACATGCGGGCGGAGGGGACTCTCCTCCGGCAAGGAGGGATGGGGAAAATCGTCGTGCGCGTTGCGGGTAAAGCCGAGTCGTTCCATCAAACGTCGCGACCGGGTGTTGCTGGCGGCGGTGAAGGATACCAGCTCGGGCAGCTTCAGGTTCTCGAAGGCAAACTGCTCCGCCTGCCGGGCGGCAGCGTGGGCAACGCCCCGGCCCCAATACTCGCGCCGCAATCTCCAGCCGATCTCCACACAGGGGGTGAAGTGGGTCACAAACCGGGGCTCATTCAAACCGGTGAAGCCAGCCAAGGCCCCCTCCACTTCCACCGCCCAGAGTCCCCAGCCCCGCTCCTCGATGCGCGTGCGAATCGACATGAGGAACTCCGCCGATTCCGCTGGCGAGAGAGGCTTCGGAAAAAACTCCATCACCGCCGCATCCGCATTCATGGCGGCGAACGGTTCCAAATCCTCGTCGCGCCACTGCCGCAGCACGATTGAGCCGATGATTTTCATATGACGGGTAGTCCCCAACCCACGCAGGTCTGGTCCGGCGACTTTCTCACTGCGTCGCCATTCCTCAAGCCCAACCTCGGCCCTTGTTTTCCTGCGTTCCTGATCGACCTTTGGTGAGGAGCAGCCGGCTGCCGCCGAGGATATAATTCGTTTCCGGTCTGCCCCGAAGACAAACCTGCATGGCCATCCCTAAAATCTTCCTCGCCTTTTTGCTCACCGGCTTGGTCACGCGACTGGCGGCGGAGGAGATGGCAAATATCCCCGAGATCGGCGCGCACGCGCCGGTGCTGGTCGTCGGGAAGAATGTCCACCCGGAGAATCTGATGGTCGTCTACACCAAGGTCGATGCCAACGGACGTTTCCTCACCGATCCGGAGAAACGCAATCAGCCGCTGTTTGATTTCTACTGGCTGATGAACGGCCGGAACTACAAACCGGTCAACGGCCTGCTCAAGAACGAGATCCGCAAGCGGCTCGAACTGCAAGCGATCCCTGGCGGGAGCGCGACCCACTTCGCCATCAACCTGAATGACCTGAAGGAAGTGACCACCGATATTGCGCCGCCGAAGATGGATGTCTACGTCAGCGCGACCGCCGGTGTTCCCGAGGTGGAAGCGCAAATGAACCTGGGGCCATCCGATGGGAATATGCGAATCAAACTTTCCTCGATCTATACCCAGGGCCGGGCGTTCCCACCCGCCGTTTATTCGGTGACCTTGAAAGGGGAAGAAATCGTCAATGGCAAGCCGACGGGGCGGAAGGTCGCGCGCAAATACGAGGGCAAGGATAAGCCAAATTAAAGACCGCCGGGCTGCGTCGTGTCGGCGGGTCCGAAGTGGCCTCCATCAGGAACCAAACGAACCACAACGACCCACTCCGCTTTTTGCCCCCATTGCGCCATGGGCGTTTATGCCGCCCTCCTCCGCCCCGGCATTATCTGCGGTTCGCAAAGCCTCGGCTCCTGCTTTCCTGCTTTCCTGATGCCCACTCTTTTACCGGCACTCTCGCCCAGCATGCCAGGCGTCAGCCCCGCCCGCCGACGAATTGCAGAATGAAGAGGACCAGCGCGATGATCAGCAACAGGTGAATGAGTCCACCCGCGACGCGGAAGGCGAAGCCGCCTCCCCAGAGGACCAACAAGACGATAGCAATGATGAGCAGCATGACACCTATTCGCGTGTCGTCCGTGGTGCGGTTGCGCCCAGTCTGGAACGGCGATCCAAGCGGGCTGCCGCCAACAAAAGCGCCGCCGTGTCGTCCTCCCACAACGTGCGTTCATGGCTTCGCCATCAGGCCGACGGCACCTCCTGACGAAACAGCGTCCCCCCATCGCTGCCACCAGGTGCGATTATACAATACGCAACCCACGGCATTCCCTGCCCGATTCTCTCGAGCAGCCAACCGCTATAACCAAACGACCCACCATGAAACCGATGAAACCGATGTCCGGGATGAAGCCGATGTCACCAATACAGGCCATGCAACCGATGAAGCCGATGAAAGCGCCCGAGCGCTGGTGGCCGCAGGATCTGGGCGAGAATCCCATTTCCGCCGGCGGCCAGAACGCAACACGTTACGCCTTCTTTGGCGATCGACAGCGCCTCGCGATCGATAGCGGCGATGGAAAAGTCCAAGTGTACGATACCGGCGACCATCGTGTCACGGGGGTGCAGCAACACCAGAGCGGCAGCGGCAGGAAACTGACATTCACGAGCCAGCACGGCGAAGTCGATTTGGCGACGTTGCCAGCGGCCTGACCGATGGTCGACCTGCCGGGAAAGCAGGATCGATCAGGAACCGGACGAACCCACTCCGCTTTTCCTATTTCCTGCTTTTCTGATTCCCAATCGCTTTATTCTGATCGGTGCTGCCCGCAACGCTGGGCAACCCGAAGCTGAGCTTGCACCGCGCCCGTATGCACGGGCGCAGCGCGCTTCATCTTGCGAATATGCACAGCGCTTCGATTAGGAAACCCTTGGCCCACCAGCCGGGCCGGGCCTGAGGCATCCGGCGAGAGGAGCATTTCTCCTCCGCGCGCCGATTCGGAAAAAGCAAATAGTCGCTTAATGCGCGAGGCGCACCACGCGGTGCTCACCCGGCGCCCAGGAACTCGTCTCCAGAATCACTGGTTTGCCCGCATCACCGGGCGTGCAGGAGGTGAGGGTGACGTCCTTGGTGCTGCTGGCGGTGCTGCAGGCGCCGAAACCGAGGGTGATGACGATGGAAAGGAACGCGAAGGTTAGTTTCATATCAGTAGTGTGGCGGGTTTATGCCCAACGCCCCCGCAATAGACAAGCGCTTTGTGTGACAATTGAAAAAGTGGACGCCGAGCCGACAGAACTCCGGTCGCGTCCTCGCAATGCGGGTCAGGCGAGCGTTGGGTTGCAATCATTCTCCCGGCAAAAACGTCCGTTAGAGACACCCATGGACCTTTTGATCCGAGCATCCACATGCCATGACGCCGAAGCGATCGGCCGCATGGCGGCCGAGTTTTGTGCCTATCTCCGCACGCTCGGCGACGAAACGGAATTCGGTTTTGGAGCCGCCAAGTATCTTCGCGACGGGTTCGGCGACGACCCCGCTTTCCAAGGGCTCGTCGCGGAGACGGACTCGGAGGTCAGTGGTTATTTGCTCTACCACTTTGGTTATGATACCGACCTCGGGCAGCGGTTGGTCTGGGTGATCGACCTGTATGTGCGCGAGGCTGTGCGGCATCGCGGCGTGGCCTCGGCCTTGATGAAAAGGGTGGCGGAAATCGGACGCTCCCACGGGGCGCAGGCCCTGTTCTGGTCGGTCTACGAACCGAACACGGCGGCTCGGCGATTCTACGAGAGTCTGGGGGCCACGTCCGTAAATGGGCTGCGGTTCATGTCGTTGGCGATTGAAGGCTAACACAAAGGGGGGCGGAATTGGAATCGGTCACCCGCAATCCCTCCGAGGCGGCGAATAAGTCGCTCAATAGAAGGGAGATCAGGAACGAAGTTTTTAACTGAAGGAGGCAAAGGCAACGAAGGACCTGCTTCCTTCTCCCTTTGCTGGCTTCGCTTCCTTCTGTTAAAAACGCGGAGGGTATCGACGGAACTGTTTTCTCCCCACCCCTCCCCCGCTTAAGGCGTTAGTCCGCATTAAGGGCAAACGTCGCTCCGCGACGGGCACGCTGTTTTGGCGTCCGGGGTCTGAAGACCCCCGGCTACCGGCAGTTATCGCTCCGCGATATAGGACGCGACGGCGGCGGTCGCGGCGCCGCTCAGTTCACGAAGACCAGTTCGTTCATCTCCAGCACGGTCTGCGTGTAGCGCTCCCAGACGCCGAGTTGCTGGGCGGGCTCGCGGGCTTTGAGGGCCCTGGCCTTGCGCTTTTGCTCCTGCTCGTCGTCGCCGGGTTGGGGGGCGAGCGAGGGGTCGGCGATTTCGGGTGGATCGTCGGAGAGGAAGTTGCGGGCGAGGGCGAGTTCCTGGGCGGTGGGCTGGCGCTGGAAGGCGGTGCGGAAGAGGAAGCGCACTTTGTCCTCATCGATGCCATCCTTGGGGAAGTCGGGGCGGGCGAGCAGATTCTTGACCTGCTCGATGACGAACGGGCTGTTCATCATGAAGAGCGCCTGCTGCGGCACGGTGGTGAGCATGCGCTCGCCGGTGGTCATGTCGGGATTCGCGAAGTCGAAGGTGCCGAACATATCGGGCAGCGCGTTGCGATCGATCATCGCATAGACGGTGCGGCGGTCGCTGCTGGTCTTCGGCTGGAGGGCGTCGGCGACCATCCCCTTGTAGCGGCTGGACGCGGTGGAGGAGGCCATGGCAAACGGGCGGCCGTTCACGTCGCGGTCGAGCTTGGCGCCGAGGGTGAGCAAGGTGTCGCGGATTTCCTCGAAGTCGAGACGCTGGACGTTCATGCGCCAGAGCCACTGGTTGGTGGGATCTTCGCGCAGGGCGCGCTCATTGGGGGCGCTGCTCTGCCGATAGGTGGAGGAGAGCAGGATGAGCTTGTGCAGCTTCTTGATCGACCAGCCGTTGTCCATGAACCAGGTGGCCATCCAGTCGATCATCTCGGGATGCGTGGGCGGCTCCGAGCGCGTGCCGAAATCATTCACGGTGCGGACGATCGCCTGGCCAAAATGCCACTGCCAAATGCGATTGACGATGACGCGGGCGGTGAGCGGATTGTCGCGGCTGGCGATGCGCTGGGCGAGTTCGAGACGGCCGCTCCCATCCTTGAAGGGCTCATCGTTGCCGGACGAGAGGACGGTGAGGAATTTGCGGGGCGCGATCGGGCCGCGATTGGACGCTTCGCCACGGACGAAGACGTAGGAATTCTGCGGGTTCGGCTTGTCCTCCAGGGCCATGGCGCGCACGGGAGCGCCGGGGTGGGCAAAATTGATGCTCACGGACTTCGCCTGGATGGCGGTCTCGGGGTTGCTGAATTGCACGCCGAGCGCGCGCTGCATCAGCTTTTGGTCGGGCATGACCGGCGATTCGCCGCCGAAGACGGACTGCCGCAGGGATTCCATCGGCCCGTCGAGTTTCACCTCCACCTTGGTGAGCGGGAACTTGTTGTTCCGGCCGGCGCCGCGATAGCCGGTGTAAGTGGGCAGATCGAGCTGCTTGCGCAGATCGCCGAAGACTTCGGTGTAAACGGCGGCCACATCTTTCAAGGTGGTGGGCGCCTTGGCCGCGAGGGCCGCGACCAGGGTGGGCTGGGCTCCGCCCGCCGTCTCGATTTCCTTGGCGAGCGCTGGTCCGCGATCGGCAAATTGCTCGGCGGGCACCTCCGCGAATTTCAGCCACGGGCCGAGCACCGGATCGGTCTTCTGCGCGGCTTTGACGCGATCCATCCAGATGAAGGCGACCTCGGCCTCGAGGCCGCGCTGGCGGGCCATGAGCCGGAAGTTATCGCCCCGCTTGCTGGTGTCCTTGGCGTTGCCGCTGTCCTGCACGGCGAGCAGGTATTCGCCGGCCTTGTCGAGCATGCCGGAGACGAGCCGCGCGGCATTCGTGCGGCGGTAGTTCTCGACCTCGTCGTCGACCTTGGCCATCTCGGCCTCGTAGGCTTTGTAGTCCGCGCTCTCCTTGTCGACGGGCGCGATGATCGGTTCCTCCTCGGGCTCTCGCGAGCTGCTGAAGATGCCATGCAAGGAGTAGTAATCCTTGGTCGGGATGGGGTCGAACTTATGGTCGTGGCACCGCGCGCAGGCGGCGGTGAGGCCGAGCAGGCCTTTGGTCACGACATCGATGCGATCGTCGATGACGTCGTTCTCCACGCCCATGAAGCGCTTGCCCACGGTGAGGAAGCCGAGCGCGGCGAGTTTCGATTTGTCCTTTTGCGCCTCGGGGAGGCGATCGGCGGCGACTTGCTCACGGATGAATTGATCGTAAGGCAGGTCGGCGTTGAAGGCGTTGATGACGTAGTCGCGATAGGTCCACGCGTAGGCGAAGAGCGGCTGGCGCTTGCCGTTGAGGCGGTCGCCGTTGGTGTCGGCGTAACGGGCAACATCGAGCCAGTGGCGGCCCCAGCGTTCGCCGTAGGCGGGCGAGGCCAGCAGGCGATCGATCACCTGCTCGTAGGCGCCGGGGGAGTTATCGGCCACGAAGGCATCCACTTCCGCGGGCGTGGGCGGCAGGCCGGTGAGATCGTAGGTCACGCGGCGCAGCAGCGTGGCTTTGTCCGCGGGCGCGGCGGGCGCGAGCTTCTTCTCGGTGAGCTTCGCGAGGACGAAGGCATCGATCGGGTTGGTGATGAACTTTTTCGCGTCTGCCGGAGTGGGCACCGGGGAATTCTTGATCGGCTGGAAGGACCAGTGCTCCTTGGCCGTCTTGTCGCTCCAGGCGGCGGTGCGCGTGGACTTGCCGTCGCGCGGGTCCGGGGCGCCCATCTTGATCCACTGCTCGAAGTCAGCGAGGATGGCATCCGCGAGGATGTCCTTCTTGGGCGGCATCGCGAGATCCGGGTCGGGATCCGTGTGCTTCATGGAAATGAGCAGGAGGCTCTTCGCCGGTTTGCCCGCAATGATCGCCGGGCCGGAGTCGCCTCCCTTGAGCAGGCCCTCCGCCGTATCGAGCAACAGGCCGCCCTTCACCTTCTTGGCGGTGGCGCTGTGGCATTCGTAACATTGCTCCGAGAGCACCGGACGGATCTTCTTTTCGAAGAAGTCGAGTTGCGCGAGGTCGGACGGCAAGGCGGCGCCGGCGCGGAAGACACCGCCGAGCAGGGCGGCAGCCGTGAGCAAGCAAGGAGAAGCGAGGCGGAAACTCATGGAACTCTATTAGGAAACGAGGCCGTCGACGACATTGCCGAAGACGTCCGTGAGCCGGAAGTCGCGGCCATTGTAACGGTAGGTCAGCTTTTCGTGATCGAAGCCGAGCTGGTGGAGGATGGTGGCGTGCAGATCGTGAACGTGGACCTTGTTCTCGACCACGTCGTAACCAAATTCATCGGTCGCGCCGTAGGCCTGGCCACCCTTGATTCCGCCGCCCGCCATCCACGCACAAAAGGCGCGGTGATGGTGATCGCGACCCGGCTCGCCGCGGGCCCCCTTGTCGTGGCGCGGAGTGCGGCCGAATTCGCCGCCCCAGACAACGAGCGTATCTTCCAGCATGCCGCGTTGCTTGAGGTCCGTGAGCAGCGCGCCGATCGGCTGATCGATGCTCGCGGCCTGCTTGATGAGGTTGCCCTTCACGTCGGTGTGATGGTCCCAGCCGCCCGCCCAGACCTGGACGAAGCGCACGCCGTTTTCCATCAGCCGCCGGGCGACCAGCATGCGGCGGCCGATCTCGGAATCGCCATACATGTCGCGGATGTTCTGTGGCTCCTTGGAGACGTCGAACGTATCCATCGCCTGGGTCTGCATGTTGAAAGCGAGTTCAAAGGATTGAATGCGCGCCTCGAGTCCCGCCTCGTGGGCCTGCCGCTCGGCGCGGAGGTCGTTCATCGCCTTGAGCAGATCGAGCTGGCGGTGCTGTTGATTGCGCGTGGCGTACTGGCTGCGGATGTTTTCGATGATCCGATCGGCCGGCCCACTGACCGAGCCGACCAGCGTGCCCTGGTAGGCGCCGGGCAGAAACGCCGAGCGCCAGTTCGAAGCGCCGCCCAGACCGCCACCGAGCGCGACGAAGCCCGGCAGGTTCTGATTCTCCGCGCCCAAGCCGTAGAGCACCCACGCACCCATGGAAGGTTTCACCAGGCGGCCGGAGCCGGTGTTCATCATGAGCGTCGCGAAATCGTGCGCCGGGATGTCCGTATTCATCGAGCGGATGACGGCGATATCGTCGATATGATCGCCGATCTTGGGAAAAATCTCGCTGACCTCGACGCCGCTCTTGCCGCGCTTGGTGAACTTGAACTGCGTGGGCAACGGGATGCCGCCGATCTCCTTCACGTCTTTGCCGATGTATTTCTCGATGCCGGGCTTGGGGTCCCATGTGTCGATGTGCGACGGGCCGCCCTGCGAAAAGATGTGGATGACGCGCTTGGCCTTGCCCGGGAACATGGGCTGCTTGGGCGCGAGTGGCGAGAGATTGATCGCCGCCTGGGCACTGCCGCCGAGCGATTGCCCGAACAGGCCCGCGAGGCTGAGCGCGCCAAAGCCCATGCCGAAGCGGTTGAGAAACTGGCGGCGCGTGACGCAAAAATCTTCGGGGGAAGGTTGGTGTTGGGTGATGTCCATAGTTCTTGGAGGCTGTTAACCGAATAAGCGGCGGCAAGTTGCTCCCTTAGTGAATTTTGTTAAATTTCTATTAAGACTTCCCATTTTGGACGGTTTTACCTTTGGCACCGTGGATTTGGGCGGTCTGATTTTAGGCGCGATTTCTCTGCGATCCACCTGCCGGATGATTCAGCTTGCCCCGGAGCCTCCACCGTGAATCCTCGGCCCTCCCAACTTTCCCATGAACACTCGCTCAGGAATCCTTGCCGGCGGCAACTGGATCATCGACCACGTCAAAATCATCGACACCTGGCCCGCGCAGGACACGCTTTCCAATATTCTCGCCAGCACGCATGGCACGGGTGGCTCGCCCTACAATATCCTCGTCGACCTCGCCAGGCTCGGCACCCCCTTCCCGCTCGCGGCGGTCGGCCTCGTCGGCAACGACGCGGATGGGCAGATCATTCTGGACGACTGCGCGAAATTCAAGATCGACGCCAGCGCGCTGCAGCAGACGGACCAGGCGCCCACCTCCTACACCGACGTCATGACCGTGCAGGCCAATGGCCGCCGCACCTTCTTCCACGCGCGCGGCGCGAATGCCCTGCTCGATTCGCCGCACTTCGATTTCAGCCAGACGAGCGCACGGCTTTTTCATCTCGGCTATCTGCTGTTGCTCGACAAGGTCGACGGGCCGCATCCGCAGTACGGCACCGTCGCCGCGGAAATCCTCGCCCGCGCGCAAGCCGCCGGGCTCAAGACGAGCATCGACGTGGTGAGTGAAGACAGCGATCGATTCGCCCGCATCGTGCTGCCCGCGCTCAAGCATGTGGACCTGTGCGTCATGAACGAGTTTGAGGCGGGGCGCGTGACCGGCCTCCACATTCGCACCGACAACGGGCTCGACCGCACCGCGCTCAAGGCAGCGATGCAGCAGCTTCTCGCCGCCGGGGTGCGCGAGCACGTCATCGTCCACTTCCCCGAGGGCGGCGTCGCGCTCGGCCCCGACGGCCAGCTTCACGAGCACCCGAGCGTGAAGCTCCCCGACACTTATATCAAGGGCGCGGCCGGCGCGGGCGACGCCTTCACCGCCGGAGTCCTCCTCGGCTGGCACGAAGGTCTCCCCGTGAAGGACTGGCTGCGCTACGGCGTCTGCGCCGCGGCCGCGAATCTGGCCGACGAAACGTGCACCGGCGGCATGCTGCCACTCGCGCAAGTCCTCGAGCTCGGCGCGCGGTACGGGTTTCGCGAGTAGGAGCGGAACCGTTAATGGCACTCAAAGCCACCATCTACAAAGCCACGATCCAGGTCGCCGACATGGACCGGCAGGTTTATAGCGATCATGAGCTGACCATGGCCCGTCATCCTTCGGAGACGGACGAGCGGATGTTGATCCGGCTGCTGGCCTTTGCGCTCAATGCGCCGGTCGATAACGACCACGGCGCGCTGGAATTTGCCAAGGACATGTGGGACGCCGAAGAACCGGCGCTGTGGCAAAAAGATCTCACCGGCCAGATGCTGCATTGGATCGAGGTAGGCCAACCCGATGAGAAGCGGCTGCTGCAGTGCAGTTCGCGTTCGCGGCGCGCGAGTGTGTATAGCTTCGCCTCGAGCACGGGCCAGTGGTGGAGTGGCATCGGCGACAAGATCGCCAAGGCGCGTCATCTCAGCGTGTGGCAGGTGCCGTCGGAGCAAAGCAAGGCGCTGGCGGCGCTGGCCGATCGCTCCATGAAGCTGGATGTCACAGTGCAGGACGGGACGATCTGGGTGGGCGACGGGCGGAAGTCGCTGGAAGTCTCGCTCGTGCGCCTTTTTGGCAGCCCGGAAAGCTAGCGCAGTTTCGGTTGAGGTTGCCGCGTCGAAGAGAGAATCCTGCTTCCGCGACTCCTGTTGCGGCGCTGAGAGCAAATTTTCCGCAATGGAGCCAATAGAGCCAATGGAGTGATGCATTTTTGCGCGAAGTCATGCGACACTTTCGGGCATGAACACCGACCCATCCCACTCCGCTCGCCACGGCAAATTCGCCCATTGCCAGCAACCATTCGCGAGGAGCCCGACGAACGCCCCTCCACCGGCGACGCAGCCAGCGGCTCGTGAAATGGCTCAGCTCGCTGCCCGATGCCGAAGGCATCCCAGCGCCCCTAGCCGGTGGTTGAGCGCAGCGACACCACCGGGGAATGGCGCAGAAAACGGATCACCCCGAAGGGGTAGCAGCCGTTGCTCGAATCAAGCCGAATCAAGGTAAATCAAGGCGATCAAGGTGCGAGAATCGGCCGCATTACCGGGAAAGCCGCTCCCCAAGGCCGATCCGAATCAAGAACGCCCGGGCGAAGAAAAAGAAGCCGCTTTTAAGGTGCCTTAAGCCCTGTTAAGGCGATTTAAGGTGCGAGTTTTTAAAAAACAGAGGCTCTGGCCACCAATGGAAGAGGCATTCGTGGCATTGGGTGCGCCGGAGGGAATCACCGGTTGATTGCCTTGATGGACCTTGATTCGGCCAGCGTAAAACTCAGCGGCCTCAAGAACATTCAAGCCGAATCAAGGTAAATCAAGCCTTCTCAAGTCTCGGAAATTTCTGACGCGCGCGGCGGGAACAACCGCACAGCCGAACAGAAATCGAAACTGCCGGCTCCCGATCAATTGCTATCCAGGCAGTCGCGCACGACTTTCACCAGCACCTCGGGCTTGTAGGGCTTGGCGAGGAAGTTGACGCGGCTGGAGAGCGGTTCGGCTTCGGTGCCGAAGTCGGAGCTGTAGCCACTGGAGAGAATGACTTTCAATTCCTTCTTTTCCTTGCGCAAGCGGTCGGCGAGCAAATGCCCGTGCAGCCCGTTGGGCATGACAATGTCGGTCAACAGGAGATCGACTTCGCTGCCGCGCGTCGACCAGATGGCGAGGGCCTCGGGGCCATCGGAAGCTTCGAGGACTTCATAGCCGCGGTCCTTGAGAACGTCGGTGATGACTTTGCGCACGGCGAACTCGTCCTCGACGACGAGGATCGTTTCGTCGCCGCCGCGCAGGTCGGCCACGGACCCCGACACCGAAGGCTCGGGAGTGGAATCGTGACAGGGCAGGTAAACCTGGAAAGAGGAGCCATGGCCTAATTCGGTGAGGACTTCGATCCAGCCGTCGTGCTGCGCGACGATGCCATAAATCGTGGCCAGCCCGAGCCCGGTCCCCTTGCCCACTTCCTTGGTGGTGAAAAAGGGCTCGAAGATGTGGCCAAGCGTCTCGGCACTCATGCCGGTGCCGGTGTCGGCAACGGACAAGCGAATGAAGCTCCCGGGATGGGCTTGCGGATGGCGCAGCCCGTGCGCGAGATCGACTTCCACAAGTTCGGTGCGGATGCCGAGACGGCCGCCATGCGGCATGGCGTCGCGCGCGTTGACGACGAGGTTCATGACGATCTGCGCGATATTGCTTTCATCGGCGTGAATCGCCGGGAGCTTTTCGCCAAACTCGCAGCACAGCTCGATGTGCTCGCCGATGACCCGGCTGAGCATCTCCTGGAGGCTGCGCATAATCTCGTTCAGATCCAGGACGCGCGGCTGCACGACCTGCTTGCGGCTGAAGGCCAGCAACTGCCGGGTGAGCGAAGCGGCGCGCTCGGCGGCGAGGGAAACTTGTTCCAGCGAACTGGCCACTCCCTTGTCGATGCCTTTGGCGGCGAGTTGCAGGCTCACGTGGCCTTGAATGACCGTGAGCATGTTGTTGAAATCGTGGGCCACCCCGGCGGCAAACTGCCCGACGGCCTCCAGTTTCTGCGAATGACGGAGCTGTTTTTCGAGGTCTCGCTGGTCGGTGGTGTCGACCGTCGCGATCAACGAAACCATCTCGGTGCCCAGGGAGAAGGCGTCCGCGGAGATGACGCATTCGCGCCGGCCACTGGTGCGCGACTGGAGCGGATAGTCGAAATTCCGGACGGAACGCCCGTGACGCAATTGGGCGAACAATTGGTCGTGCGCGTCGAGATCGGGGCAAAGCTCGAGCTCCCGCGGCGTGCGGCTGACGATTTCCATCCGGCACAGGCCGCAGACCGAAATGAAGGCGTCGTTCACATCGATGAAGCGCTCGGTGGTGAGCGATTGCAGGGCCATCGGGATGGGGCTCGCCTGGAAGGCCTTGGCGAAGCGCGCTTCGGATTCCACAAGTTCCTTCTGCGCCTGCTCGCGCTCCTCCATTTCCTGGCGCAGTCGAGAGTTGGCGGTCTGCAATTCCTCGGTCCGTCGCGCGACGACCTGGTCGAGCGTGGTGAGATGGTCGCGGAGTTGATGGTTGAGCGTCCACTTCTGCGTGAGGGTGTGCGCGAGTTGCAGCACCTCGACGTTGTCGAAGGGCTTTTTTAGGATCACGAGGTTGTCCGTCCGGCCGATCTCGCGAATCATTTCCGCCCACGAATAATCCGAATAAGCAGTGCAAATGACGACCTGGAGCTCGGGATACATTTTCCAGATCCGGCTGATCGTCTCGACGCCGTCCCAACCGGGCGGCATGCGAATATCGACGAACGCCATGGCGTAAGGGCGGCCTTCCGCGAGCGCTTGCCGAACCATGGCCAGCCCCTCCTGACCTTGGAAGGCGGAATCGATTTCGAACTCCACCGCGGTCAAGGAGTCCATCTCCTCCCCGAAGATATCGGCGGCCTCGGCATCGAGATCGGCATCTTCGCGCGCGGGCACGCCGAGGATCTTGCGCACATCATCGTGGATCGCCGCGTTGTCGTCGACGATGAGAATGCGCTGATTGCGCTGGCCGACGGCCTGGAGAGGGGAAACTTCAGGCGTCTGCATGGGGATCAATGGGCAGTTCGAGCATGAAGGTGGCGCCTTTGTCCAGGCCCTCGCTCTGGGCGACAAGAGAGCCGCCGATTTCCTTGGCCGCGAGCGCCGCGCTGTGCAGTCCGAAACCGTGGCCATCCACCTTGGTGGTAAAACCGTGGGCAAAGATGCGGGCCAGATTTTCCGGGGCGATGCCAATGCCATTGTCGCAGACCGCAATCCGCACGCGGCGATGACCGTTCACACCCTCGGTAGCAACGCGGACGACGACCCGCTTTTCCAGGCGCGACGTCTCGCTGACCGCATACTTGGCGTTGCGGATGACGTTGATCAGAATCTGCAGGACTTTGTGCTTGTCGACCAGCACCGGCGGCACGTCGTCAAATTCGCGGATGACGTCGATCTTGTGGCGTTCAAAGGCGGCGACGTTCAGCTCCAACGCATCCTCGACGAGCTCGGCCACCGGAAGCGATTCCATCACCCCGGAGATGCGGGCGTAGTTCTGTTGCATGGCGACGATCTCTTTGATGTGCAAAATGTTTTTCGCCAGGCTTTCAACCTCGCGCAGCATCTCGGTCTGCTCCGCTGCCAGACGCTCGGCCAGCGAGTCGATGAAGCCCGGTAGTTTTTTGCCTTTGGGGTTCGACGTGAAGAAACGGGCCAGGTCGCCCGAATTCGCCTTGAGCGTCTTGGAGACATTCGAGAGATGCGAGACCCGGGATTTGCTCAAGCGATCGGAGATGAGCATCGTCGAGACGTTGACGCTATTGAGGACGTTGCCGACATTGTGCAGCACGCCGGTGGCCACTTCCGCCATGCCCGCCTGGCGGGACGTTTCCATGAGTTGCTTGTTCAGCTTCTCCAGTTCCTCCTCGTTTCTCTTTCGCTCGGTCACATCCTCCACCGTCCCCTCGTAATAAAGCACCTTGCCCGCCGCGTCGTGGGCCGCCCGCGCGTGCTCGGAGATCCAGATGACGCTGCCGTCCTTGCGGCGGATTTGCGATTCAAACCGGGGGACTTTGCCATGCAACTCGATCTGGCGTTGAAACTCCGCACGGCGTTGCGGATTGACATAAAGCTGCGCGCCAATCGCCGTCACGCTGGCCTGCAGATCGGCCACGGAATCGTAGCCATACATGCGCGCCAGGGTCGGGTTCGCCACGAGGTAGCTGCCTTCCACCGTCGTCTGAAAGATGCCCTCGATGGAGTTTTCGAAAATGCTGCGGTATTTTTCCTCGGCCGTGCGCAGGGCCGTTTCCGCGCGCCGGCGCTCAGCAATCTGCGCTTCCAAAGTATCGTTGGCATTCCGCAAGGCGGACGCTTGCTGCTTGAGCGGGTCGCTGATGCTGCGCGTGATGAAGGTGACGAACCCGACGGCGGCGAGCAGCGCGCAGGCGGCTACCAACAGGCTGCGCAGGCGGCGGTGCTGGTAGGATTCGATGCGGTTTTGCAGCAGGATATCGACTTCCTGGTCCGCAATCCGCCAGAGGTTGAAGCTGGCCTCGCGTGCCTTGTTGCCGGCCTCGAGATACTCCTCCGGTGTCACGTCCACCCTATCCAGATAGACGAACCGCTTGGTCAACTTGATGAATCTCTCCGTCGCCGCGATGTATTCGTCCAGGGCCGGTGGCAACTTTTGCTGGAGCGTGGGGCTGACGCCGTAAAAATTGGGATCTTCCAGCAACGCGGTTTTTATACTGCCGGTCACGCGATCCAAATCGGCTTCCTGGAGCAAGTTGGTAAAGATGGCGAACTGTTGGCGATCCTGCGGAGTGATGTACGGTTGCTTCAGGACGGTCTCGCCATCGGAGATGACGGCCGCGATCCGATCCTGGGTTTGGGGTAGTGCCAGGAGGGTCGCATCCATCAAATAGTAACTGTCGAGATCGGGATCGAGGATGAGGTTCGACGTATCGCCCGCGTGGGTAATCATCGTCCGCACCGCCGCCACCAGATCGAGGTGCCTTCGCGCACAGGTCGTGGGGTCCAACTTGGCGCCCTGCTCCTTGAGCTGCTCCCAATCGGCACTTACGGTCCGGACCCGGTAGTTCTCGCGATGGCGCTTGGCCAGGCCTTCATCGGTAAATTGCAACGCGACGCCGATCTGTTCGTCGACTGCTTTCAACTCCCGGAAAGCGTCGTCGATTTGCGCGGCCTTGCGGGCCATCGACGGTTCGGCACTTGAATCCCCATCGAGCACCCGCTGGGCCAGCAGGCGATGCTGCGGAATGAGCTCGAGGAGTTGTTCGAGTGGCCTTTGGTACTGATTGCCCTTCTGCTCCATCCTGGCAAAGGTGATGCTGTCGTTGATCGCCGTGATGAAGAGGTAGAGCATCACCGAATCCGGCAGGACGAAGAAGATGCTGATCAGCATCAACTTTTGCGAGACCTTGAGATTGGAGAACCACTTCTTCATGGGCGAACCGTTTTCGCGGGCTTCCGACAGGGCGTGCCCGCGGACGACGACCGCCAACCCGGGGACGGGTTCCGTCTACGTAGGCTTACTGTGGAGAGTAGTTCGCGTGGCACAAAGGGGGCCATAACGCACGGATCGTGCCACAATCGAGTGATTTTGCCCCTGAAAGGGCAGCGGCGAAAAATGGCCCGTCAGGCTCCGCAGCCCCCGTCTACCGATCGTCGACGTCGCGATAGAGGTAGGTGGTCTGCCCCATCGGATTCGTGATCGCCTCCAGTTTCCGCTTCTTGCCGGGAGGGGGTGCCTCTTGATCGGCGCAAGAAGTCAGGACGGTGGAACAAAGGAGAAGGAGAAGAATCCGGGTCGGCATGTTCACAATGAGGATGGAGCCTAAGGTGGCGGCGAGGCGGTCACCGCACCAGCGGAAACCGCCGCCCCAGCAACGGACGTGGGTTCCTGGCATTCATTCCTCGTCTGATATTCGCGAAACAGGTGCGCGGCCGTTCCGCCGGGAAAGTATTCCGCCTGCCTTTGCTCGAGCAGCGAAAGCGGTCCGGCCTTCAGCAGCCCACACGGCCCGTCGAAAAGATTCGAGAGCCAGTACTGGTAGACGGCGTCGAGGTTACCCGATTTGGCCACAAAGTCCACGTACTGGGGCGTCCAGAATTTCGGCGCATGCCCGACGGAATGAAACGCGATTTGGGGGTGCCCATTGTTCCAGAACTCGCCGTCGCGCAACTCGACCTTGTCCCGGCCATGCACCCAGTGTTGCGAGACGAGATGGTTGTCGAGGGCGATAGGAGTGATCCCCTTGAAATAGAGGATGGCGTTGAAAATCCCCTGGTCGCTGTAGCCGGTGTAGATCTTTCGCGGCCGCTCCTTGGGCCCAAACTCCGCCTCATCGACGCCTTTGCTCCAGAGTTTGAGGATTTCGTTTATTTCCGGCACGGGCAGAAACAGGATGCTGGTCGAGATATAGGGCAGGAGGGTCGCGCGCAGATCTGTCGCCGTCGTCTGGCACAGATCGTAATACGGGGCATGCTTGACCAGGTCGTAGGTCTTGCCATTTCCATCTTTGCCGCCGGCCACCAGACCTTGGGCGGTCACCTGCTCGACGATACGATCGAGCCGCGCGCAGAGGACGGCATCCGAATCGACCTGGATGATACAGCGACCGCCTTTTCCCGCGAGAAAGAGCGCGGCGTGCGCCTTCGTCTGCCAGGCTTCCTTGACCTCCCCCACCCCCAACTCGGCGGCGGGTACAACGTGCACATTCTCCAGGCTGCGGAGGTGCTCGCTCTGGGCTGTGGTTAGGAGATACCGGCATTCTGGAAATACCCAAATGGGCTCATCGCGGTAAAACCGCCGGATCGACGAAAGCGCAGCGACGGTTCCGGCGTAGTACCGACTATTCGTGACTGTATAGAAAATGGGGTTTGCCATCAAACCGGACGGAAGTCGCTCGCCAGCCTGCCCCAACGCGCTAAAGGTGAGAAAGAGAAGCTCACAAATTGTTCCACGAATTCACTGAGTGCTTTTCTGGGTCGCCGCCGTTTTTCTGTCAATGCGGTTTCGCAAATTGGGATGGCCTTTTTAAAGGGGGCTTGTATCCGTTTTGCGCTTCATGCGCGTGCCCGTCAGCTATGTGTGGTCGAATCCGTACTATAACAGTGCGGCCGAGAAATACCGAATGCATCTCCAGGATCTCCGGGGGAGCTGCATTTTTTCGGAGGTGGACATGCGCAAGTATCTTTCCAGGATGAAAGAACGGCCGGATATCATGCTCCTCTGGGGATTCTGCACGGAAAGAACGGGCATGGTGGGATTATGCCGTGAGTACGGGATCGACGTGGCGACTTGGGAAGACGGGTTCTTCCCGCACTACGATACCATCCATTTCGATCCGCTGGGCTTTTGCTGGGAGTCTTCACTTCCGCGCATGATGTTTCGCGGCTGCTCGGGCCTCCAGCGCGAGCGGGCGCGCCAGTCACGCGAGGCCTGGCTGGCGAAACCCGTGAAAGCGCTGCCCGCTGCCGTCCGACCGCCTTATGTCCTGTGGCCGCTCCAGCTCGTCGGGGACAAGGTAAATGAATGGGATCTCGGTCTCACCGACTGGACGGGTTTGATTCGCCACTTTCGTTCCTGCCTGCCGGCTCGCTTTCAATTGGTCTTGAAGGACCATCCCCTCTTCAGCGCGCGGGACGTGGCCGGGCTCGACGAGCTTCTTCGCGAACTGCCCAACACTGTCCGGGTGCCGAGAGAATCGCACCTGCCCACTCTCCTGCGTGAATGCCAGGCTGTGGCCGGCGCCAACTCCAGCGTCCTCTACGAAGCACGGCTCATGCATCACAAGCCGACCTACGCCTACGCTCGCAGTTGGTTCACGAATCACGACGATTTATTCGTCCCCGTAAACCCCGACTTTTGCCGCTCCCTCCCCCGGCAGGACTGGATCGAAAACCCCGCCGCCATGCGCACGGAACGCCTGAACGACTACACCGATTGGTTTCTGGCGCAGCTCCTCGCCCGGCAACTCGATGGCAAAATCGCCGCTCAAGATTCACTCCGGTTCCGCACCCACCTCGGGCGCCTCAGCTATCACTCCTATCTGGAACAAGGCGATGCCGCCTTCGACGCCTGAGGCCGGTGCCATCACCCGGCTCCCTTGCCGATCACCCCTTCGGCCACCAAATGCCGGGGAGGGGACTCGAACCCCTAAGGATTGCTCCACCAGATCCTAAGTCTGGCGCGTCTGCCAATTTCGCCACCCCGGCGGATGCGTTATTCTATCTGGCGCGGCGTAGTTTATGGCGGCTCTCGATTCCCGCAATCGCAGAGTTGCAGGATTCTCCGCTGCGGACCGGGCGACCGAGAAAACGAAGCTCGCCCCATCATCGGCGCCCGTCTATCAAGGAACGCCTATGACCGAAGCCCATTCTGCAAAGCTGGCCGGCAAAGTGGCGTGTGTGACTGGCAGTGGACAAGGAATCGGCCAGGCGATCGCCATTCGGCTGGCCAAGGAAGGCGCTGACGTCGTTGTCGATGACCGCGTCATCGGAGAAAGCGCTCAACAGACCGTGGCTGCCATCCAAAAACTCGGGCGCCGCGCGGTCACCGTGCAGGGCGACCTGGGCAATCCCGCCGACGACCGCCGGGTCATCGCCGAAGCCGTCGCGCAGATGGGCAAGATCGACATCCTGGTGAACAATGCGGGCGTCGAGCGCCGGGCGGACTTCTGGGACGTCACCGAGCAGGATTTCGACTTCGTGTTGAACATCAACTTGCGCGGCACCTTTTTCATCACGCAGGATTTCGTCAATCATCTCCGCGCGACCAATCGGCCGGGACGCATCATCAATATCAGCTCGGTCCACGAGGAACTCCCCTTCCCCCATTTTTCCACCTACTGCGCGAGCAAAGGCGCGTTGAAAATGCTGTGCCGGGATCTGGCCATCGAACTCGCGCCCCTCGGCATCACGGTCAACAACATCGCGCCGGGGGCCATCGAAACTCCGATCAATAAAGACCTGCTCAACAATCCCGAGGAGCTGAAAATGCTCCTCGGCAAAATCCCGCTGGGCCGGCTCGGCACGCCGGACGATGTCGCCCGACTGGCCGCCTTCCTCGCGTCGGACGATGCGGCTTACATCACTGGCTCCACGGTCACCGTCGATGGCGGTTTGCTCTGGAATTACCAGGAGCAGTAATGACGCACTTCGATTTCATCATCATCGGCAGCGGCGCCGGCGGCGGCACGCTGGCCTGGAAGCTGGCCGCCTCGGGCAAGAGTATCCTCATCGTCGAGCGCGGCGATTATCTCCCCCGCGAAAAGGAGAATTGGGATCCGGCGGAGGTCTTCGTCAAAAATCGTTACGTCGCCGATGACAAATGGCACGACAAGGACGGCCAGGAATTCCAACCCGGCATTCATTACATGGTCGGCGGGGCGACCAAGATGTATGGGGCAGCGCTCTTTCGCCTGCGCAAGAAGGATTTCGGCCAGGTCCGCCATTACGAAGGCGTCTCCCCCAGCTGGCCACTTTCCTACGAGGATTTCGAGCCCTACTACACCGAGGCCGAGGAACTATATCATGTGCACGGCCTGCGCGGCGAAGACCCGACTGAACCACCCGCCAGCAAGCCGTATCCCCATCCGCCCATCGCCCACGAGCCGCGCATCCAGCGCTTGAACGACGACCTCATCCGGAGCGGTTATCATCCCTTCCACGCGCCCACCGCTGTGCTGCTCAACGAGGCCTATCGCGCGCAGAGCCATTGTCTCAAGTGCGATACCTGCGACGGCTACCCCTGCCTCGTTCATGCCAAGGCCGATGCCGAGGTCATCGCCGTGCGCCCGGCGCTGCAACACTCCAATGTCACCCTGCTGACGAACGCGGAAGTGGTGCGACTCAAGACGAGTCCCTCGGGACGCGAAGTCACGGAAGTAGTCGTCCGCCGCGACGGAAATACCGAGTCCTATGGCGGAAGCATCGTGGTCGTCTCCGCCGGCGCGGCGAATAGCGCCCGCATCCTCCTGCTCTCCGCCAATGACCAGCATCCCCGCGGGCTGGCCAACGGTTCGGACCAGGTCGGGCGGAACTACATGTTTCACAACAGCCAGGCCGTCGTGGCCCTCTCCCTCGAGCCCAATCCCACGCAATTTCAAAAGACGATTTCGCTCAACGACTTTTATTTCCGCGACGGCGACTTCGAGTTTCCGGTCGGCAATATCCAGATGATCGGCAAATCCAAAGGCCCGATGTTCCGGGACGATGCTCCCTTCTTCGCACCCGGCTTCGCACTGGATGAAATGGCCCGGCACGCCGTCGATTTTTGGCTCACGACCGAGGACCTGCCCGATCCCGAAAACCGCATCACCCTCGACCGGGACGGCAAGATCGTTCTCCACTACACCTTCAACAACGAGGTGCCCACGAAGCGGCTCTATACCCGCCTCAAGTCGATGTTGGAATCGTTGGGTATGCACCAGCACCTCATTCCCAATTCCGCCTATATGGGAAAGGAAATCCCCATCGCCGGCGTGGGCCATCAATCCGGCACTTGCCGTTTCGGCACGGATCCCCAGGCCTCCGTCCTGGATGTCAATTGCAAGGCCCACGAGTTGGATAACCTCTACGTCGTGGACACGAGTTTCTTTTGCAGCATCGGAGCGGTGAATCCTTCGCTCACTGCGATCGCCAATGCCTTGCGCGTGGGCGACCACCTGCTGGAGCGCTGCGGATGAGCGGGCGAACACCGGAGAGCAGCGGGCAGCTCCGGTTGCTCTCTCTTTCCGAATCGCTGCAGCAACATTGGCCGGAGTACCTCATGGAAGCCGCGGCTCTGGGCATCTTCATGATTTCCGCCGGCGCCTTCACCGCCTTGTTCGAATACCCCGCTTCCTTCGTTCATCAAGCCCTCCCCAATGGAGATGTGCGCCGCGCTTTCATCGGCGTGGCCATGGGCACGACCGCGACGGGGCTGATCTATTCTCCGTGGGGTCGGCGCTCGGGCGCGCACATGAATCCCGCGGTCACGATCGCCTTCCTTCGTCTCGGCAAAATCCCGCCTTGCGACGCCTTTTTCTACATCGCGTTCCAGTTTCTCGGCGGGCTCGCCGGCGTGCTCCTCACGGCCCTCGCGCTGGGCCAGGCGTTCACCCAGCCGCCGGTCAGTTACGTCGCCACCGTCCCCGGCCCGGCGGGCCACGCCGCGGCCTTCACCGGCGAATTGCTCATCGCCTTCGTCATGATGGGCATGATCGTGGGCGTCTCCAACCACGCGGCCATCGCCCGTTTTACCGGCCTCTTCGCCGGGCTGCTCATCATGGGTTACGTGACCTTCGAGGCGCCCTTTTCCGGTTTCGGCATGAACCCCGCCCGGACCTTCGCCTCCGCCCTGCCGAGCGGCATTTGGACGGCGTTGTGGATTTACTTCATTGCCCCCCCTCTCGGTATGCTGCTCGCCGCGCAAGCCTGCCTGCTCGTGAAAAGTCACGACTCGATTCACTGCTGCAAGTTGCACCATCGATCCGACCGGCATTGCATCTTTTGCGGCCACGGCACCCTGCACGCGGGCGTAGAGACAGTGGCGGATTAACTATCAATGGAGGATCCGGATCGCCTTTGAATAATTCTCCCGAAGGGCCCCGATTTTAGTGCCCATTCCGCTCGGGGTATGGGACATTGACCCCGGCACCCATCTGCAATTGTCGGCGGATGACGAGCATCGCGTTGCCAGCCGCGATTTAGGGCACGGAATCATGAATTACCTCTCGCCCACATTCCATCCGGCTTCGCCGGAAGCGGGAGCGATTTCCCATTTATTCGTCGTCACTCTGGTCGTTTGCGCCATTATTTTTGCGCTCGTCGTGGGTCTGATTTTCTACAGCCTCATGCGGTTTCGCTGGCAGGAAGGGAAAAGTGAGCCAAAGCAACTGGCCGGCAACAAGACGATCGAGATCGTGTGGACGGTCATTCCCCTTTTCATTGTCGCGATGCTCTTCGCCATGACTGCGCGGACGATGGGGCTTTCCGATCCGCCGCCTGCACCGAATCCGGACCTGGTGATGGTGGGACACCAATGGTGGTGGGAAGCGAAATATCCTCAGTCGGGCGTGAAGACGGCCAATGAGATTCACATCCCGGTCGGAAAAGCGATTTCCGTCGAATTGCAATCAGCGGATGTCTTGCATGAGTTCTGGGTGCCGGAGCTGGCGCGCAAGATGACGACCGTGCCGGGGCATCCGAATCACATTTGGCTGCAAGCCGACAAGGCGGGCACCTATCTCGGTGTGTGTTCGGAGTTTTGCGGTACGCAGCATGCGTGGATGCGATTTCTGGTGGTCGCCGAGGACGCATCCAGTTTCGATCGATGGCAGCGCCATCAATCGGCGCCATCCCTCCCCGTCGTCGACGGGGCCGCCGCGAGGGGCCTGGCGATTTTCAAGCAGATGACCTGCGCCAGTTGTCATGCGATCGGAGGAACCGGGATGGAGGCGCGCATCGGACCGGATCTGACCCACTTTGCCAGCCGCAAACAAATCGGCGCCGGCGCAGTCGAGAACACCCCGGAGAATCTTCGCCGCTGGCTGACGAACCCCCAGGATGTGAAACCCGGCGTGCAAATGCCGAATTTCAAATTCCGCGCCGATCAACTCTCCGATCTCGTGGCCTATTTTGGGACGCTAAAATGAACGGGCCTGCCCTGACGACGGCCCCCGGGGCGATTTTGACTGCAGGCGATCGCGCGCATCACCGAATCGCGTGGATTTCGACCGTCGACCACAAGCGGATCGGAATTCTCTACCTGCTGACCGGCTTGTTCTTTTTCGTGGTCGGTGGGGTCGAAGCCTTGTTCATCCGATTGCAACTCGCGGTGCCGAACAACACCCTGCTGCGCCCCGACACGTACAACCAACTCTTCACGATGCACGGCACGACGATGATCTTTCTCGTGGCGATGCCGCTCCTGTTCGGCCTGGCGAATTATATTCTGCCGTTGCAAATCGGCGCGAGAGATATGGCGTTTCCGCGCCTGAACGCGTTCAGCTTCTGGATGGTCCCTCTCGGTGGAATTTTGCTGCACTTCAGTATGCTGGACGGCGGCGCCCCAGCGGTGGGCTGGTTCGCCTATGCTCCATTGAGCGAGACGCCTTACTCCTCGCAACCGGGTGTCGACTACTGGGCTCTGGCGTTGCTCGTCCTTGGGATCGGCTCCGTCGGCACTTCCATCAATATCATCGTCACTGTGCTGTGCCTGCGCGCTCCCGGCATGACCTTGCGCCGGCTTCCTCTGTACACGTGGATCAATTTCGTCAATTCGTTCCTCGTCATCATCGCGCTCCCGGTACTCAACGCGGGGCTGGCCATGCTCCTGATCGATCGGCGCCTGCATGCCCACTTTTTCCTGCCGTCCGGCGGAGGTTCGCCCATCATGTGGCAGCATATCTTTTGGGCGTTCGGCCATCCGGAGGTTTACATCCTGGCCTTGCCGGCCTTCGGGATCGTTTCCGAAATCATCCCGGTTTTTTCCCGCAAGCCCATCTTTGGCTATGAATTCGTCGCCGGTTCAACGGTGGCGATTGCGATCCTCAGTTTTGGCGTTTGGGGTCACCATATGTTTACCGTGGGATTGGGCCACACGATGGATTTGTTCTTTGCTGCCGCCTCCCTGCTCATCGCCATCCCGACGGGCGTGAAAGTATTGAACTGGAGCACCACCCTCGTGGGAGGGCGCATTCGCCTTTCCACGGCGATGCTGTTCTGCCTCGCCTTCCTCGTCCATTTCCTCTGCGGCGGCTTGACGGGCGTGACGCATGCCGTGGTTCCACTCGATTGGCAAACGAAGAACAGCTACTACCTTGTCGCCCACTTCCATTTCGTCGCCGTTGGCGCCATCGTGTTCGCGATTCTCGCCGGTGTTTACTATTGGTTTCCGAAGATCAGCGGACGGATGCTTTCCGAGCGCATCGGGAAATGGACGTTTTGGTTGATGGTCATCGGGTTCAACCTGACGTTTATCGTCCAACATTTCCTCGGCCTGGCCGGGATGCCGCGCCGCGTTTACACCTATCCCGATCTGCCGGGTTGGGGCTGGATGAACATGATCTCGACGATTGGCGCGTTCTTCATGGCAGCCGCCGCGCTACTCCTCGTTTGGAACCTCCTGGTCACGCTCTGGCGCGGCCCGGCAGCGGGAAACAATCCATGGAATGCGTGGACGCTGGAATGGGCCTCCACCTCTCCACCGCCTCATGAAAACTTCCATGAACTGCCGCCGATCCATAGCCGGCGCCCGCTCTGGGACGACGCCAATCCCGATCACCCAGATCCGGTCGTGGGAGGCGACGAGGTCGTTTCACCGGTTACGGAAAAGTGCAAGGTCGGCATCCTGGCATTCATCGCCTCCGAAAGCGCTTTCTTCGGCGTCCTGATTCTCGCGTTTCTCTATTTCAATGCCACGCCGGGAAGCGGACCTGGGCCCAAGGATCTCAATCTGGTTAAAACGGGGATGTTCAGCCTCTGCCTTTTCGCGAGCAGCTTTACCCTCTGGCGCACGGAAATCAGCCAGCAGCGGAATCATCGCCGGGCGATGCTCGGCTGGCTCGGAGCGACGATCTTGCTCGGTGGCATCTTCATCGTCGGCCAGGGGCTCGAGTACGGGGGCCTGCTCCGAGGCGGTGTCAACATCAGCACGAACTTGTTCGCGACCACGTTCTTTACGCTCACTGGATTTCACGGCCTGCACGTTTGCCTCGGGTTGGTGGCCTTGCTCGTCGTGCTCGGATTGGCGCTCGCGGGCGACCTCGATGCCGGCCGCTCGGTGGTGCTCGAAGTGGTTGGTCTGTACTGGCATTTCGTCGATGTCGTTTGGGTCTTGGTTTTCACGGTCGTTTACATTTTTCCTCTCCTGAGATGACCACGGAGCAATTCCTCATTTCGGGCTGGACCTGGAATCCGCTGCTCCTCGTGGCGAGTGTGGCGGCGCTCGCGGGCTCGCGCCTCGCTTTCCGTCAGGCGGGTCGCTTCCGGTATTTCGCAGCGTCGGTAGGCGTCATCCTGCTCGCCTTGATTTCTCCGCTTCACACCCTGGCGAACGGCTACTTGTTCAGTGCGCACATGGCGCAGCACATTCTCCTGCTGCTCGTCGCGCCCGCGCTCGCATTACTCGGCCTGCCAGCGTCGTTTTCTGTCTCACGCCTGTTCCGCTTTCTCACCTACCCCATCGTCGGATGGATCTCCGGTGTGGGTGCGATGTGGTTCTGGCATGTGCCCTCGCTGTGCAGCGCCGCGGCCATTTCTCCGACGATGTTTACGGTTCAAACCATCTCGCTGCTCTCGCTGGGGAGTGCTTTTTGGTGGCAAGTCCTGGCACCTCGCGAGGAGCACCGTCTCCCGCCGCTGGCCGCTATCGTCTACCTCTTCACGGCATGCACGGCTTGCAGCGCGCTCGGAATCATCATCACCTTCGCGCCCGCCGGAGTGTGCCCGATATTCATGCAACCGGTCGATCGGTTGGGTATCCTGCCCATGCTTCGCGAGGACTGGGGCATGACGATGCCACGCGATCAGCAAATCGGCGGGCTGCTCATGTGGGTGCCCATGTGCTTGATCTACGTCACGGCGATTCTCGCCCAACTCACCCGCTGGTACGCCGTGCCTGCGCCCGCCTTGGCGGAGAAAGGCCGATGATGGAAAATGAGCCACCTGTCCGCCATGGCTGGACGTCCTTGCCTCACGAGCACGTCCCGCGACCGACATTTCATCCTGCCGGCCTGGCCCTTGGAACCGCATTCATCTTCGGGGGGCTCATCACCTCGATCGTCGTCGTGATCGTGGGTGTTTGTGTTTTTGCCGCTTCCCTTGCGGGTTGGATTTTTGAAATTCGCCATGAAAGAAAACGCCGCTGAGCCCGCTCACCCACCCCGCGAAGAAACGCTTGCTGAAGTTAATCGGCGCCGATTTCTCGAAAAACTCAGCATCGGCCTCGGCGCTCTGTGCGCGGCGATACTCGGTCTGCCGGTCGTCGGCTTTTTGCTCGCCCCGCTCTTTCGCCGGGCGCCAGGCGAGTGGCGCTCTGTCGGATCGGTCAGCCAGTTTGAAATCGGGAAGACCGTCGTAGTTTCCTTCATCGACGCCTCACCGCTGCCGTGGGCCGGCGTGACGGCCAAGACCGCCGCGTGGCTGCGGCGCGTGAATGACACCGAGTTCATTGCCTTTGCCGTCAACTGCACCCATCTCGGCTGTCCGGTCCGCTGGCTGCAGGACGCACGCCTCTTCATGTGCCCATGTCACGGTGGGGTGTATTACGAAGACGGCAGCGTCGCCGCCGGGCCACCGCCCAAGCCCCTGACCCGCTATCGCCTCCGCGTCGTCAACGGCGACGTGCAGATCCAGGCCGCGCCCATTCCGATCACCACGTAGCGCATGCTGAAACGGCTTATCACCGCGCCCTTGCGCTGGCTGGACGATCGCCTGGGGATCTCCGAATTCGTCGGGCCGATGGCCAAACACCTCGTCCCGCGCGATGCCGGTTGGTGGTACGTCTTCGGCAGCGCGACCATGCTGGCCTTCATGGTGCAGGTCGTTACCGGAGTGGCGCTCTCGTTTTCCTATATCTCGTCGTCTTCGCAGGCGTACGAGACGTTGAAATTCATTTCCGAGGACGCGCCTTTTGGGGCGTTTCTGCGAGGCATGCACTATTATGGCGCATCGGCGATGGTCCTCATGGTCGGGCTGCACATGGCGCAGGTCTTCCTTTTTGGCTCCTACAAATTCCCACGGGAGATGAATTGGACGACCGGCGTGTTGCTCCTTGGCTTCACGATGGTCATGGGCTTCACCGGGCAGTTGCTGCGCTGGGATCAAAATGCCACCTGGTCCGTAGTGGTCGCCGCCGAACAGGCGGGGCGCGTGCCCTTCATCGGGGCATGGCTCGCCAAGTTCATTCTGGGTGGAGACACCGTGGGCGGCGCTACGCTCAGCCGCTTCTTCGCCATTCATGTCTTCGTCATTCCCGCTCTCATCATTGCGTTCATCGGCCTCCATCTGTTTCTCGTCCTGCGCCACGGGATTTCCGAACCACCCACGCCAGGCAAGCCCGTCGATCCCAAGACCTACCGCAAAGAATACGAAGAGTTGCTACAAAAAAGCGGCCATCCGTTCTGGCCGTACGGCGCCTGGCGCGATGTTGTTTTCGGCACAGGTCTGCTCATTGCCATCGCCTTGCTCGCCTTCTTCATCGGGCCACCCCAGCTCGACAAACCACCCGATCCCAGCGTGCTCCAGGCCGATCCAAAGCCAGACTGGTACCTGCTCTGGTATTTCGCGGTCCTGGCGCTGATTCCACCGAAGATGGAAAGCGCGGTGATGATTCTCGCACCGGTGTTCATCGGCCTGCTGCTGCTGATCGCGCCGATTTTGAGTAACAAAGGCGAGCGCAGCCCGGCACGCCGGCCGTGGTCGATCGCCGTCGTTCTGCTCACCGTCACCATGATCGGCTCGCTTTGGATCGTCGGTGCGAAGTCGCCATGGTCGCCGGATTTCGACGCGCAGCCGCTCCCGCCGAATGTCATCGGCGCCGCCAGTGGCCCCATCTTCATCGGGGCAAAAGCCTTTCACGACAAAGGTTGCCTGAATTGCCATCTCATCGACGGTTATGGCGGACGCCGCGGCCCGGATCTCAGTCATATCGGCGGCCTCTTGACCAGGGACAACATCATCATCCGCATCGTCAACGGCGGAACGAACATGCCGGCCTTCGGCAGCACGCTCGCGCCGCAAGAAATCGACGATCTGGTCGCGTTCCTCCAATCCCGCACCTCGAGCGGCAAAGACGCGCGCACCCTTTTGCAAAAGGGTGAACCTCCTCCCCGGTAGCGCGCCGCGCCGATTGCTTGAGCAGTCCACGCGCGCTACAAGGGAGGCCATGAGCTCCACTTCTGTCGCCGAATACCAAGCCGTCTGCGCCGCCATTGAGGGTTACGTCGAAGCCGCCCGGACCGGAAACTCCGCTCCCATGCGGAAGGTCTTTCACCAGGATGCCTACATTTTCGGCTTCTTCGACGGGGAACCTTTCAACGGCCCGATCCAAAAGCTTTTCGACTGGGACGACGCCAACGGACCCGCGCCCGACATCAAGACCCAGATCACCCACGTGGACATCGCGGAGACGGTCGCGGTGGTCCGCCTGGAGATCGAGAATTGGACGGGCTACCGCTTCACCGACTTCTTCACCTTGCTGAAAATCGAAGGCCGCTGGACCATCATGAACAAGGTGTTTCACAAGCACTAGGCGCTTTCAGGTGCGGGTTGGGGAGTTAAAACGCAGACTGGAGGCTCGGCGACAGGTCTGCGTTTTCCCCTGCTTCTGTTCCGGAATGCAGCACGATTACCACGCCGCACCTTCCTCACACTAAAGGATCGAACGTGGCCAGGATCGGCGCCAGGTCGATGATCTCATTGGCCGAGGTCTTGAGCGCCGAGCCAAGTGTCTGGGCGAGCGAAGCGACTTCCACCCGAATGCCGCGCCGGCGGAGTTGCAAGGCGAGGTGGGCGAAGTCGGCGTCGCCGGTGACGAGAATGACCACGTCGGGTTGCATCTGCGTGGAGAGCTCGATGGCATCGATCGCCATGAGCACGTCGACGTTCGCCTTGTAGTGCGACGCGTCAGCGGGTGAGCCGTCCTTCTCGACGACGAGGAACCCGTGAGAGCGAAGCCAGAAGAGGAATTTGTTCTTCTTGTCCCGCTCAGTCTGCCACTCCGTCATCGCGGGCGGCAGGCCGGCATAGACCACCATCTCGATGAGTTCCCGTTCCTGGACGAGATGATCGCGCAGCGCGAGCCAGTCCAGTTTGCGATTGGCGGTCTTGGCGGAGCTGGTGACGTTGGATTCATCCACGAAAATCAGCACTCTCCGTTTCGGCAGCAGGTCGGGAGAGGAGCGTTTCGCGGGCGGGGCAGACGGTGATTTGGTCACGGGTCACCGATTATGGCTGGAGACCGGAAAAAAGACACGGAACAACTCCAAAAGCAGCGCCAACCCTTCCTTGAGGCCCGCCGTTGCGTTCCGCCATCGGCGGGCATGTCATGTGCTAAACAAACATCCATGCCCACTCTGCCTCCCATGCTTACTTATCTTGCCATGGTCATCGATATCCGGGAGGAAAGACTGGAAAAGACGACCATTCCGTTTTTGCAAAAGCAGATCAGCGCCGAGTTGGAGAGCCTTCTCGAACGCTTCCAAACGCAATACCACGACTACCTCGTGGCCACCGGCCAAGGCGACCCGGCGGCGCTGCTGAAAGTCGCGGCGTAGGCTTTTCCGCGGGTTGCGGAACCATGTCCCGAAGGGACCAGAGAATAGTAGCCCCCAGGTCGAGTGAACCGAGCGGGGCTAGCACGCTCCTACGCCTCCGGCGTCATCCAGCATCGCACGAAAGGACTAGCGGCCTCTCGTCCCTCGCCCTCCCAACCATCTTCGGTAGAGCAAATCTGAGAATGGGAACGACCTGCCGATACAAAAAGCGGGCGTCCACAAAAGCCGTGCCTCTGGGCTGCCGACGCCGAGGGCCAGCTCCGCACACTGTTGAACCGCACCAATTCGGACCTTCCCGGGTCGGCCTACAGTACTTCCCTAAAATGGGCAAGCACACGGGCTGCTAAGGCAATGGTGAGACTTTTCTCAACTCTGCCCCATGAAAACCACTCCTCAAAACAACTCCTCACCTTCCTCTTTCCGCCGCCTTGCCTTGACCGGCCTTGTCCTCCTCGCTGGTAGCGTCAGCGGCCTCGCTTCAAACCCTTGGACATCCTCCTCGATGGGCTGGTCCGAGAAGGGCTCGTCCCCCTCCGGCTGGTCTTCTTGGGATTCGACCCACGGCGGCACCTTTGGCGGTGCTTCGGAAGCTCCGCGCCCGCATTCCCGCGGCAAACGTTCCGCCGGCAAAAACTACGGCCCGGTCCCCACAGCCATTCGTGATGCCGCCATCAATCCGGTCATGCTCAAGGCTGGCAGCATTGCCGAGCATCGCGCCGAGCCGCACTCCACGCGCCTCTGCTGGCGCTATGTGAAAGAAGCCCTGGTCGCGTCGGGCAGCGTCGATAGCTATCCGCAGAGCACCTTTGCCAAGCAAGCGGGCAGCGAGCTCGTGAACAAATACGGCTTCGTGAAGCTCCCCGTGCGCAGCGCCGCCCGCGCTCCCATCGGTTCCGTCATCGTCTACGGCGGCGCCGGTCCCGGCCATGTGGAATTGCGGACGTCGGCCGGCTACGTCAGCGACTATCGCTGCGCCTGGCCCAGCGGACTCCCCTTCATCGGCGCCTACGCCCGCGTAGAAAAGCCCACGCTCGTCGCCAGCACGAACAACCCCGGGCTGTAGCCTGACTTCGGAGTCGCCCTCGAAGCGACACACTTCTCTCGTGGCCGGGTTCATTGAACCCGGCCACCTTTTTTGTCGTCGTCGCCGGGCGCGCGCCACACAGCGCACGACAGGCTCTAAGAATCCCCGCTTGTGATGATGATCGCACCATACTCAACATTCCGCGTGAAACTCCTCTCCCCTGCCCTCGCCTTCATCCTCCTCGCCGCCTCCGCCTTCGCCGCCGATCCCATGACGCTAAAGCTCTGGCCGGAAGGCGCGCCGGGGCAGATGTCCATCAAGCCGGCCGATCCGAATCAGAAGCCCAATCCCAACGTCGTCACGAACATCACCGACCCGACGTTGACCCTCTATCGCCCGGAAAAGCCCAATGGCACCGCCGTGGTCGTCGCCCCGGGCGGCGGCTTCCGCTTCCTCTCCATCAAGCACGAGGGCACCGCCGTCTGCGAATGGCTCAACTCCATCGGCGTCACCGCCGCCCTGCTCAGCTATCGCACGCCCACCAATGAAGAAACCGCGCCCTACGACAAGCCCGTCCAGGATGCCCAGCGCGCCATCGGCCTGATTCGCCACCACGCCACCGAATGGGGCATCACCCGCACCGGCCTGCTGGGCTTTTCCGCCGGGGGCAATCTCACCGGACACGAAGCCTTCGACCGCACCGAGCGCACCTATCCGCAAAAACCGGAATACGACACCGACGCGAGGCCCGACTTCATCGTCATGATCTACGGCGGCGGCTTCCTCGACCAAACCGACAAGAGCAAGTTCCGCCCCGGCTTCAGCGTTCCCGCCGACGCCCCGCCCGCCTTCTTCCTCGTCGCCCACGACGACAAGACCAACCCCGTCGAGGCCACCCTGCTCTACCTTGCCTACAAGCAGCAAAACCTCCCCGCCGAGCTGCACATCTTCACCCACGGCGGCCACGGCTTCGGCATGCGCAAGGACGGCCACCCCATCAACGAATGGCCCGACCGCTGCGCCGACTGGCTGCGGGCCATGGGTTACGTGGGCAAGTGACTTTTCTGGCGGATAAAAGGCCGAAATCCTCAACCGAGCCCTTTGGCCAGCTGAGAGACTTCCAAAGTTTCGGACCGATTAACTACTTGGGCGGCGGCTTCGGGCGATCTTCCAGCATCAAGCCCAAGCGGCCGGGCTTGGCGGTAAGTTTCACGGTATCGTCCCCCCGCTGAATTTCCAGCGGTATGGCGTCGCCATTTCCTTCGTCCACTAGCTTCACAAACTCCGCACCCTTGCTGATTGCATGGCCATTGTAGCGGCGCACGATATCACCCACCTGGATACCCAGCCCCTCACCTCCACCCCCGGCAAGGACCTGCTTTACGACCACATCGGACAGGATTGAGGCCAGCAGGTTCTCCGTCTCAAGTTGGCCAAATCCTGCCTCCTGCACGACAGCAGCGATACGCGGATAAATCTCTGCTTCTGGGACGCTTAACGCCGTAAGCAGCGACTGGTAGTTGGTGACTCCGATTGGGAGGTTGGAAAGCATGTGCCCGGCGGCATGAGAAGACTTGAGTTTGATTAGCAAACTCCGACGTAGCAAAGGCTCCGCCTCTGCCAGTTGATTCAAATCCCTATACCATTGCGCGAGGTTGTTTAGGTCTCTGGCGACACTGGGATGTTCTGGCCCATTACTATTTTCATCAATCTTCAAAGCACGTTCCATCAACGGTTTCGCCTCCTCCGCCCGTTTTGTACGCTGATACAATTGCGCGAGATTGGTGAGATCCGTTGCCACCTCGGGATGCTCGGGCCCGTAACTCTTTGTATCAATCTCCAGGGCTAGCTTGATGTTCAACTCCGCCTCTGCCAGCCGGTTCATTTCGATATACAACTGCGCGAGGTTGCTCAGGTCTCTGGCGACATCGGGACGATCCCGGCCTGGGCTCCTCTCATCGATCTCCAAAGCTCGCTTCATCATCGACTCCGCCTCCGTTAGCCGGTGCTTAGCCTGATACAATTGTCCGAGGTTATTCAAATCCGCAGCGACCTTGGGATCGTCCTTTTCGTAGTATCTCTGATCGATTTCCAGGGCGCGCTTCATCATCGGCTCCGCCTCTGTTAGCCTCGCCGTGTTAAAATATAGGGCCGCGAGATTGGTAAGGCCGACGGCAATCTTAGGATTGTCCCCGCTCTTCTCGGCATTCTCCAACGCGCGGTTCATCATCGACTCCGCCTCCTTGAGCCGGTTCGTAGCCTGATAAACCTGCCCGAGGTCGCTGAGCACAAAGAACTCAGCTCCCGCTGGTATCGTTTTGTTTCCCGCCGTTCTGAATTCGTCCTCCGCCGCCTCCCATTGGGCTCGGCGATAGAGAATTCTCCCCAATTCGCTGTGCGGCTTCCACCATTCTGGAAAGTCGCCGAGGGCAGCGCGAATAGCGCGCTCCTGCTCCTCGGTCTCGAAGCGCGACTCATGCAACTCGGCCTTCATTAGCGAAGCCTCGGCGAGTTGGAAACCCTCCTCCTTGCGCCGCTGGCGATCGGACTTCAGCTTCGCATCGAGAAATTCCAGAGCCGCGTCCACTCCGCGTTCGTTAAGTGTCCTCACAGCCTCGGAAACGATCGGCGAATTCGGGTTCGCGGCCCGTGCGGTGATGAAGGCCACCCCTTCGGCCACCTGCTCCTTGGCCCGATCGCGCCAGCGGTAAATCGCATCGATCTCCGAGGTCGGTGCCTTGGCCGTGAGCAATTCGTCCCGCTTGCGATCAAAGGTTACGTCGATTTTTTCCTCCAGTTTCGCCCGCAGTACCACCGGATCAGCGACGATGGTCTTGATCTCTTCCATGCCATGCTGCGTATCGGTGGCAGTATCGTCGATCTGGGTCTGCTTTTCCACCATCCACACACCGAGTACGATGCTCAAGATAAGGAGCCCAAGTATAAGCGCGGCCCGTTGCTTCCCGCGCCGACGGAGGGGGGTGAGTTCATCGCGAAGCTTGAGAACCTTGACCTCTAGATCCGCGGCAGTGGCGATGGGATGGTAAAGGTGACCGTCGGCACAGATTCGCTGGCGGTAGGCGGCTTGCAGGGCACGCGGTTCGTCGAGTTCGACTTCTTGGGGATCGTCAGCGAAGGTTTCGTCGAGGAGTAGATACCAGACTTTCTGGCCGCGCTCACGGGCGTAACGGGCTTCAAACTGGGTGTAGCTGACGCGGCCAAATTGCTCGTCCGGCACGGGGGGTTCGAGGCCGTAGCAGTGGCCGACGAGTTGGATGAGACCTGCGCACTCATCGATCTTCTCTCGGAGGACAGCACGGAGGTCTCCCTGCTCCAGCCCGGCGATGTCCTGCCACATTGGTTCGTAGCCAAGCTGCAGGAGAGTATTGGCGACGAGTTGCCGCGCACTTTTCAGCTCCTTACTGACCGCCGAGATAAAGATGACCGGACGCGACACCACGCGGAAAGCAAAGCAAAAATCGCGGCGGCTGAAAATGATGATCTTTGGCAACGCTGTTCTGGTCCCGCTGGCGAGGGAATCACTCCAAGATACCTCCTTCGCGGGCGGCGCCTTGCGATGTGAGGGCTAACTTTCTGTCAGAGACTGCAAATTCGCGACGTATGAGAGAATACGATGAACGATGCAAAGTCCCCTCGCCCACTGTACCGTGGCGACTATTCCATTCACGGCACCCTGCAACGCCTGCTTCGCCTCTTCGTGATAGTCGCGGTGATGGCTGGCCCGCTGGCGGCGCGCGCGGACGATTCTTTTGCAAAGTCATGTGCTCGGGTCGTCACCGTGCTGCGGGCAGGGAATTGGGACGCGTTGCAAAAGGAATGCGCGGAGGAGATCGTCTTTGAGCGCATTCAGCGGATCTACCTGCAGGATCTGACGGCATCGGAGTCAAAGAGAATCTTCGGTCCGCCGGGTTGGATCAGCGATGACGGGCGCAACGCCCCGGCCACCCAGCCGGAAGACGCCAACGACCGCGATGTGCTGGTGACGCACGGTGTCCTCATGAAGCAGAAACCCAGCGCGGATGAGTGGAACGCTTTCCATGCGTTTTGCGGATATGTGCGGGATTCGTACGACCGGGGAACCCCGGCCGTGGAGTGGGGCCGGAATGCCCGGGGTGAGGAGGTGAAGAGCCTGTTCGGACCCGCGATCGAGGGAAAGGTGGCGAGCAATTTCTGGTGGCGCGTGCAACTGGAGCAGATCGGCGGGCACTGGCGCGTGCGCAAGCTCATCACCGAGATGCACTGAAGCAACTGGGGGGACAGCGCCGAAGGAATGAGAGGCGCCTTCCTGCTCCCGCGGCTCTGTTTTGAGACGCGCAGAGTAGATTTTCCGCAATGGAGCCAACAGAGCCAATGGAGCGATGCACTTTTTAGTGCGAGTTGTGTTTCCATGGGGCCATGTGCACGCATCCGACCCAGACCTATCGTCACCGACGCCCCGGATGGCGCCCACTGGAAGCGGCGATTTCCCAATCGTCGACCAAGCCAGCCGCGCGGAGTGTCATCTTTCCGGGGGGGGGCTTCGCCGGTGCGACGCCCGGCGGTTGGAAAACCGCCGCTCCCAGTGGCTCCCCGTGCTCCCGCTCCTCCTCCCACCTCGATCCCACCTCGATCCCACCCGATTTACAGAGGTAACCCCATCCGATCCCACCCGATCCCACCGAAACAAAAACAGGCATGAATCCCACCCGCAACCGCGAGATCGCCCGGTTCCCCGAGGCCTTCCGCAATGCACTTAGCCTACCCCTCGCGACGCCAACCTCAGCGCCTGGACGCTCGGCGGTTGCCACGGCTGGCAGCGTCACCAAGCAAAGAAAAGAAGCGAATTTAAGGTGCCTTAACCCGGATATTTCACGCTTTGAAATTCTCGCGTCGGCAGC
>NZ_JBDUCX010000204.1:0-12439 GCF_040003245.1 Chthoniobacter sp. | reverse complement strand
CAAAGCGCCGCGTGGAGACCGCGAACTGCGCATCCACCGGCAGGAGCAGCATGAGATCGAGCCGGCCCGTGCGGATGAGTTCGGCGAGCTCGGCGAGGTTCACGTAAAAGAACGCCTGGAAAATCTGCGCCGTGATCTGATGCGTGCCGACGAGCAGCACACATTCCCATTTCGACCAGCCGCCAATACTATCCACATGGCTGTAAAGCACCTCGAGGAAGACGATCTGCCCGAGAAACCAAAGGAATTCCACGACCATCCAGAGGAGGAAGTTGGCCTTGAAGTTCATCTCGCGGATCAGCGAGTTACGGATCATCAGCCAGTAGATTTCGAGGTAGCGGGGCATGGGGCTGGGGAAGTGCTCAGTGCTCAGTGCTCAGTGCTCAGTGCTCAGTGTATTGGTCGATGGTGTGCGAAATATGGAGTGAGGAATGGGAAAGACTAAGAACTAGGCACTAAGCACTTCTTCTTCTTCATCCTCCGACCGCTTGATATTTCCGCACGCCCTTGGCCCAGAGGGCGCGGGCGGAGAGCCAGCTGAGCAGCAGCCAGCCGGCCTGGATCGCGAGCCCTTGGAATAGGGCGAGGCCTTGTACCCGCTCCATGAAGACCTGCGCGGGGAAGAAGAGTTCGTAGGTGAACGGCGACCACTGGATGAAGCCCTGGAGCCATGGCGGCATCACATCGAGAGGGAAGACGTGGCCGCTGAGGAAGAACTCGAAGGAGTAAAGGATGAAGACGATGGTGGAAATCTCCAGCACCCAAAAGGCGATCATGGCCAGCGAGTAGGCGATGAAGAACTGGAGAAACGCGGCCATGGCCGTCGAGGCGGTGAAGGCCACCCAGGTGAGAGCGTGCTCCGGCATGCGCAGGTGATCGCGGAAGATCCAGGCGAGCACGATGATCGGCAGGAGCACGACGGCGAAGTAGAGCAACCGGTAGCTGAGGAAGAGCACGATGCGGTAGCCAAGGTAGTTCAGCGGCTTGGTGAGATAGGCGCTGATCTTGCCGTCGCGAATCTCCCCGGCGATCTGCCATTCGTCCTCCGTGGGCGTGATCAGGTTTTCGAGGAAAACCGTGAGCATGAAATAGAAGATCATCGACGAATAGTCGTAGCCGTTGATCGCGGCGCCGTGATTCGAATGGAAGATGGCCTGCCAGAGGAAGACCGTGCCGATGAGCGGCACGATGCCGAAGACGGAACGCAGCAGGAAATTCCAGCGATAAACGAAGGTATTCTGGAGGCCGATGTCGAAGACCTTTATGTATTTCGCAAGCGTCATGGCTGGGAATGGCGGGCGAGTTCGGTGGCGAGCTGGATGGCGGCGATCATGCTGTCGGCGCGGGCGATGCCCCGGCCGGCGATCTCGAAGGCGGTCCCGTGGTCGGGACTGGTGCGCGGGAAGGGGAGGCCGAGGGTGACGTTTACGCCGGAGTCGAAGGCGTGGAGCTTGAGTGGGATGAGGCCCTGGTCGTGATACAGGCAGAGCACGCCGTCGAATTCCCCACCCACGGCGCGATGAAAGACGGTGTCGGGAGAAATCGGCCCGGTGCAGGTGGCGGTCTCGCCCAGTTCGCCGCGCAGCAAGGCGACGGCGGGTTCGATGATCTCGATCTCCTCGCGGCCGAGCGCGCCGGATTCGCCGGCGTGCGGATTGAGCCCGGCAATGGCCAGGCGCGGCGCACGACCGAGACGCTGGCGAAGGAAATCGGCGAGCAGGATTCCGACCCGGATGATCTCGGAAGCGGACAGGCTCTCCGCCACGGCGCGCAGTGGGATGTGGGCAGTAACGAGCGCCACGGTGAGTGCGCCGCCGGTGAGGCACATGGCGAAGTTTTCCTCCTTCGCTCTGCTGGCAAAGAACTCAGTCTGCCCCGGAAACTCGAAGCCGATGGCCTGCATGCGAGCCTTATGGATCGGACCGGTGACCACGGCGGCAATCTCGCCGGAGAGCGCGAGGCGCGCACTTTCCTCGAGGGCTGCGCGAGCCGCTCGCGCGGTGGCTTCATTCGGTTCGCCGGGTTTCGCGCCATCGGCGGAACCGATCACGCGATAGGCGAAGCCTTTGTCCAGCCGCCTCGAAGCGAGCGCCGCGGCAATGATCTCCGGGCCGATGCCAGCGGCATCTCCCAAGGTCAGGCCAATCGTTCGAACCGCTGCGCTCATGCCAGCGGCGCCATCAATACATCTTGATGTAGGCCTTGCGGCGCAGCTTTTGCAGCCAGTCCTGCTGCTGCTGCTGGCGCTCGGTCTGGAGCAGCGCCTTTTCGATCTCGTCGTGGACGTCCTTCAGCGGCTTCGTGCTGGCGGCCTTCTTGGCCTCGCAAAAGAGCAGGTAATAACTGCCGCCGAGCTCGATGACCTGGCTCATCTCGCCGGGCTTCAGCGCGAAGGCGATCTTCGTGAGGCTCTCGTTGAGCTTCTTTTTGTCGATCCAGCCCCAGTCGCCGTAGGTTTCCTGCGTGCTGTCCTCGGAATACATCCGGGCGAGGTCGCCGAATTCCGCGCCGCCGACGATTTTCTGGCGGATTTCCTCGATCATCTTGCGGCGCGAATCGTTGTCCACACCGCGAATGGCGATCATGCGCAGCTTGACCTGCTCGGGCGTGCTGTATTCCTCGGCGTGCTCCTTGTAGTATTCGTTCACCTTCACGTCGGAGACGGTGTTGGTGCCCTTGAGCGCCTGCTTGCGCATTTCCTGCACGACGATCATGTCGCGCTGGAAATCGCGGAACTTCTCCAGCGTATAGCCCTGCGCGGCGAGCGTGCGCAGAAAGGCCTGCCGGTCCCCGCCGAATTCATCCTTGATGATCGACTGGATGCGATCGTCGATGAAGTAGTCTGGGATAGTGAAGCCCTTGGTCTTGAATTCCTGGATGATCAGCGTGCGGTCGATCAGGTCATTGATCGCCGACAGGCGGATCTCCTTGATCTTCTCGACCAGGTCATTGCCCTTCAAGGTGTCGCGCGCCTGCTTTTCCTTCGGGCCGACCAGTTCGCGGACCTGCGAGAACGTGACCACTTCGCTGTTTACCACGGCGGCGATGCCATCGAGCACTTCCTGGCCGCGCACGGTGAGGGAAGCGAGCGCCAAACCGACGCAGACGAGGGAAATGTAAGGAAGGGAAGGACGCGGCATGGTGGACGGCGGAAAAGAGTCGGAAAAGTTAGGGGTCATCGTCTCAAAGTCAAGGGGCGACCGGGGAGGGGGAAGAGGCATGCTCGTTCCCTGCCGGAGGGGATGACCGGGTGTCGGTGAAAATATTTGAGGCACGATTAGGCACGACTGACCACGATTGCCCTGGATCGCGATGCTTCGTTTACTAGGTGATTTTGCCAGGAATTCATGGGTGCGATTGGGTGCGATTTTCTCTGTAGAGGGGAGCCAGTGGCGATGGAGCGAGAGCCGGGCGGCGGCCCCATCGGCATTGGGCGGCGGACACTTGGTTCCGGGAATTCTTGTTTCATGAGTGCGATGGAGTGGCTTGACTGCGATTCGGTGCGATTTCCAGAGTAGCCGGGTGCTGAATTGCGGTCGGAGGGCACCGCCAAGACTCCCGGCAAAGAAATGCTTGGGATGCCCCGTTTCCACGGAGTGGGATCCAGTCGGATCTGGTCGGAACACCTCTGTAAACGGTGGGACTAATGGCCGGCCGAAATGGGTTCGTTTGGCAAAATTTACATTTGGGCAGGCCCCCGCCGCCGGCTGTCGCTTCGGCGGCGAAACCGTTCCGTGAATTGAAAATAGAATCATCTCGAATTGCATATCGATCGTCTGCCTTCCTCCCAGTCCCCGCCTCGGAATTCCCGGCCCTAGGCCCACTCCATCCTTACATCTCGCATCCTAGCATTCCAGTACCGAAAAGTCAAGCAGAAAATCGCTCTTTCCCGCGCGTTTCATGGCCCGACGATCAATAGATCTTGATATAGGCTTTCCGGCGGAGCTTTTGCAGCCAGGCATCCTCTTTTTGCTTCGCCTCGGCGGGGCTGGTGGTGCCGGCGGTCTCGTGCTTGCGCATCTGCTCCACGACCATCGAGTCCCGCAGGAATTCGCGGAATTCCGCGAGCGAGCGGCCTTCCTCTTCGAGCTTGCGCAAAAAGGCCGGGCGGTCGCCGTGAAAGCGGTCCCTGATGATGTTTTCCAACTCCTCGTCGACGAAATGTTCGGGGATTGAGAATCCCTTCGCCTTGAAGTCCTGAATGATGAGCGAGCGGTCAATCAGGTCGTTGACCGCCGCCGTGCGGACTTCCTTGATCTTCTCGACCAAGGCGGTGCCTCGCAGGGTGTCCATGGATTCCCTCTCCTTCGGGGCAGTCAACTCGCGGACTTGCTTGAAGGTGATCAAGTCTTTGTTGACGACCGCGGCGACGCCATTGAGAACCTGCTGGCCTTGGAGGGGGAGCGCGATGGCCGTCAGACCGAGGCAAACGAGCGGAAGAAGCAAAGGGTGCCGCATGAAGGGAAGAGTAGGAAAAGTGCGGGCGGAGTCAAATGGGAGAGGAAAAGGCAGAACATCCAACGCCCAACGCCCAACGCCCAACATCGAACATCCAATAGCAGAGGCCGCCCCGCATGCGCTTGCGCCATTGGATGTTGGGCGTTGGATGTTCGATGTTCTGCCTTTCCCCTCCCCCTCCATTCCACTGGACACACCGCGCCCGCCTTCGCATCGTGGGAGCCGCATGACTTTCGCCGAGCTTCGCGCCATTTACGACCAGCCTTTCTTCGACCTGATCCAGCAGGCCCGCATCGCCTACCTCGATCACTGGAAGGAAAATGAAGTGCAGCTGTGCACCCTGCTTTCCATCAAGACCGGCGGTTGCTCGGAAGATTGTGGATACTGTGCGCAGAGCTCGCGTTACCAGACCGGCGTGAAGGCGGAGCGGCTCATGGAGACCGAGGCCGTGATGGAAGTCGCCCGGCGCGCCCGGGAGAATGGCTCCACGCGCTTTTGCATGGGCGCGGCGTGGAAAGGCGTGCGCGATGGCGACGCAAAATTCGAGCAGGTGCTGGGCACGATCCGCGAAGTGAGCAAGCTCGGCATGGAGGTGTGCGTCACGCTCGGCCAGCTCTCGCTGCCGGAAGCGCGCAAGCTCAAGGAAGCGGGGGTGACCGCTTACAATCACAACATCGACACGTCGCCCGAGCATTACGCGGAGGTCGTGACGACTCACACTTTCCAGGACCGCGTGAATACGATCAAGGCCGTGCAACAGGCCGGCATGGATGTGTGCTGCGGGGGCATCATCGGCATGGGCGAGACGATTGACGACCGCCTGAAGATGCTGGAAGTGCTCACGAATTTCGACCCGCTGCCGGAGAGCGTGCCGATCAATTGCCTCATGGCCATGCCGGGCACGCCGCTGGAAGCGCAGCCGCCCGTGGAAGTCTTCGAACTGGTGCGCCTCATCGCCGTCACCCGCATCGCTATTCCGAAAGCCAAGGTCCGCCTCAGCGCTGGCCGCACCCGGATTTCGCGTGAAGGCCAGGCGCTCTGCTTCTTCGCCGGCGCCAACAGCATCTTCTACGGCGACAAGCTCCTCACCGCCGCCAACCCCGGCGTGGATGAAGATCGCGCGCTGCTGGACGAGCTCAATCTCAAGCCGCAGAAGCCCTTCGCGACCGAAGAGACGAAGGCCATGGCCTGTCTCGCGTAGGTCCCCATCGCCATGTCGCGGCCCATGCTCAGGCTGGTCCTACTCGTTGTCGTGCTCGGGCTCTCTTGGTTTCTCGGGCAGCCGAAGAATCCGTCGTCGCCCGCACCCGTCTTCACGACGGCGGGGCACCCCGCCTCTACGAGCGCCAATGCCGCGCGCCAGACGTGGGGCCGCCCGGAGACGCTGCCCGATCATTTCGCCCGGCACGGCGCGGATTTCCTCGCTCGCGATGCCGACGATTACGCCGCGCAGGCCACGGCCTTTTTGCAGCACGCCAAGGCCGCGGGCCTGCCGGCGAAGCGCGACCACGACGGCTCACTGCGCATCTACGAACGCGCGACGGGAACCTTCGCCGCCTACAATAGCGACGGGACAACGAAGACTTTCTTCAAGCCGGGCAGCGACAGCTATTTCGACCGGCAGCCGGGCACGCCAGTCGATCTGCGCACCTTGCGATGAAGCACGCCTGCCCCGTCTGCGGCTGGCCGGAACTGCATGAGCCGCCGCGCAGTGCAGCCGGCGCCGCGTCTTTCGAATTGTGCCCGTGCTGCGGCTTCGAGTTTGGCTTCGATGACGACGACCAGGGTCTCACCTACGAGCAAGCCCGCGCCCGCTGGATCGCCGGTGGCATGAAATGGTGGAGCACGTCGCGGCCCGCTCCCCACGGCTGGAACGCGGCGGAACAATTAGGGCGGTTCAATTAGAACTGGAGCCGCGCCGCATCCGGGAACAAAGGCAGGGAAAACCGCAGACTGGAGGCTTGGCGACAGGTCCATGGCGCAACGGGGACAAACGCAGAGGCGCAGAGGAAAGGCAGAAAGATCCGCCACGGATATCACGGATGGGCACGGGTTTTTCCAGCGGCGCGGCATCCCATATTCATCCGTGAAATCTGTGTCATCCGTGGTCAAAATCTATCTCTCCCCGCCTTTCCTCTGCGCCTCCGCGCCTCCGCGGTTCAATTTGGTTACTTCCTTCCAGCTCAGCGGGGGCCCCACCACTCGCGGCTCGACCAGGCGAAGATGCTCATGTTGAGCGTGATCGTGGCGCACCAACTGGCCGCCCAGCCCCAGCCGAGGCCCTGGCGGCCCGTGAGTCGGAACAGGTAGACGGCCATCACCGCCACGCTCAGCAACACATTTGCCGCCGAGATCCAGACCGGGGGTTTCGCGACGAGGAGATTGAAGACGCCGCCGGGCAGCAGCGCCACCGAACCGGCCAGGCAAATGCGTCCGAGATCACCCCAGTAGAGCC
Source organism: Chthoniobacter sp. (assembly GCF_040003245.1). Taxonomy (NCBI): domain Bacteria; kingdom Pseudomonadati; phylum Verrucomicrobiota; class Spartobacteria; order Chthoniobacterales; family Chthoniobacteraceae; genus Chthoniobacter; species Chthoniobacter sp. Next base: position 5,526 of record NZ_JBDUCX010000204.1, on the reverse strand, counting down.
GCCGCTGGGTTGGGTTCATCCGCAGCGCCGAGGCGGAGAGTTGCACCAGCCAGGTGAAGCTTGGCACCAGCATCCCGATGGCCAGCACTTCAAAGAGCGAAGCATTGACCGCCGGCACCGCCAGCGAGCCGGAGAAGACCGCGGTGACGATCCCGCCGAGCGCGAACAACACCCCGGTGGCCAGATACGAGTAGCCGCGGGGAATGGCGGATGTCGGTGGCGCGGCCGTTTCGTTCATGGTGCAGCTCCTATCACAACTCGTGACCGCTGGGCAGCCCGGATTCACCGGGGAGTTTTCGCCACCGGACGATCTCCGGTCGCGCTGTTGCGGGATGGTTTTCCGGCTTGATCGAAGTGGATTGTTGGCTTAGCCCGTTTCCATGAAATTGTCGTCCCTCCTGGTCATTGTCTGTCTCACGCTCGTCGCGCCTTTCGGCGCCTACGCGAAGAAAAAGGGCAAGGGCGGCGGGGAGCCACCGGCGGCGACGCCCATTCCGCTGCCGAGCGCGGCAAATCCCGCCGAGGCGCTCTCGCCTTATATCGTCAATCTGGACCAGCTCCTGTCGTTTGAACGCGCGAACAGCACGGCCACGCAGCCCTTGTTCACCCAAACCTCGGGTCTGTTGCTGACGTTGCGGCAGCAATTCTCCGTTGAGCTGACGAAGGCGCCCGCGGAGCAAAAGAATATGTACACCGCGGCGATCAATACGGCCGATCTCATTAATGCGGCGCTCGAGGATCGGAACAAAGCGTTGAATGACTTGCACACCTCCCAGGTGGTCCGGGGCAGTGGAAAGCTGGAAGAAAAATCGCGGAAGGACAACATCGCCCAGGGCATCCACGGCGACGGCCTCGGCAAGGCGGTGGCGGTGATAGAGGAACGGGATCGCGAAAAGGCGGCGGCGAAGCAGGCCGCCGCGCGCTCCGGCGCCGACCAAAATGCGCTCGGCGCGATGGCGGCGAATCAATGGAACCAGCGGGCGACGCTGTGGCACCAGAAAATCGCCGGGGCGTACAGCCAGATTAAGTAATAGCTACCGCGCTTTCCGATTCGTTTTCTTATGGGTGGCGTAGTACTCGCGCCACGCTTCCTCGATCTTTGCCTGCAGGGCCTGATGGTTGGCCTCGGTATCCATGAGGCGCAGGGCGTGCAGGGAAGAGATATAGACAGCGGTTTCGTCGAAACCGTGGAACTCCGCACTACTGCTGGTGAGCAATGCTTTGGCTCGCTCACGCATGGCTTCCTGTTTCTCGAGATCCGCCGGGGAAAGTTCCCGCGGATGGGCCATCTCGGCCTGCTGTTTCGCGGTAAATGGCGGAAGCAGATACGTCCGCGTAATTCTTTCATCGAGAGGTGTTTTCACCAACTGGACCGCGTAGTCCGAGGTCTTCACGTAGCGGTGGCCGAGATGCGCGACGCCTTCTACCGCGTCGCCAAGGGGTACATCAGTCGCGCGATACGAAATGGTCTGCGGATCGTTTTCCTTTTCGCCCTCTTTGAGATCTTCCGCGAGAATCGGCACCCCGCGCTGGGAGGACGGGCTTTGCAGATCACTCCGCCTGTTTAGATCCCATAGGATTTTCGCTGCCGTATTGACGCTAACCGCGTCCAAGACCACTTCGGGAAGGATGATGGTGCGCATTCTTTTGGCCAGGGCCGCTTTGGCTTTCGTCCGGGCGATGTCGTCGGCGCTTCCCGTGCCTCCGATGACTTTCGGCACGTTGGGGCCGGGCACCGGCGTGGCCGAAGGGGGTCGAGTGGCCTGCGGTTGGTGCGCCTGAGCCGTCGAGTGCACCAGCACAGCGATGAGGAGGGCGAAAAGGGGGGCTTTCACGGCGTTGATCCAAGCAAATCACGAGCCGGGGCGATATACCTTCAATAGCGGAACTCTGCCTGCCGCGGTTTTCTCGGTTGCCGGGCGGAGGAACTATTCGGAGGCGCCGACCATTGCGCGATGAGCGCGTTGAGCTCGCGGAGCTGGTCTTCATTCCAGGCGAGGGTCGTCTCCATTTCGCGGCGGACGCGGCCTTCCACTTTGGAGCGGTCCTTGCGGCGGGCGAAGTTCCAGGCGTGATCTTTTTTGGCGGTGCGCAGGGTACGCTGGAGGGCGTTGAAAGCGTTGCGCAGTTCGGCGAAGACCGAGCGCATCTGGAAGAGGCTGGTGTGCTCGCCGGCGGTGTTCGACTGGATGTCAGTGAAGGCGAGGAGCATCTCGAGGCGCTCGACGTTGCCGGTGGCGTAGGCTTCCTGCACGTCGTGCCAGATGGCGGAGACTTCGGTGTTGTTGTCGGCGCGCATGTCGGGGTGCAGGCGGCGCACGAGCAGGCGGTAGAGTTCCTTGACTCGGTTTTGGTCGGACTTCGGTGGCTCGGGGAGTGCGTCTGGTTCGGGCTCGAAGGGCGGGGGCGGTTCCGGGCGATCCTGGCCGAGGACCTTGGCCTTGAAATCGGCGAACATCCGGGCGTGTTGCCGGTCGCTCATCCGGTCCGGATTCATGCCGAGGAAAGTGCGGACGAATTCCTCGAAGAGAAGTTCCTGGGTGAATTCGTCCAGCTCGGTTTCTTCGTCGTCGGAGAATCGCGGGTCACGCTCTTTGGTCCGTGGGTCCGGTTCGGCGGCGGGATTGGCGCGCCGTCTCTGCACCCGCGCATAGGCGGTGCGATAGCTGGTGGAACCGCTGATGTACATCTCCTTCTCGACCTCGCGGACGAGCAGCTCTTTTTCACGGACGAGCGCCTCGATCTCGCGCACGCGGCTCATGAGCGCGCCGAAGGTGGAGGCCATCCAGCGCTGATACGCCGGCTGGTCTTCGCGCTCATAGCGCTTCCATTCGCTGCGCGCTTTTTCCAGGCGCTGCATGGCGCGTCCGCACTCCGAAGCGGCCTCGCGGCGCAGGGGCCGCTGGTCCACCCACACGAGCTGCCGCGCCTTGGTGCGCCGGCGGGGCGCCGGGGTTTTGGCAGTGAGGGTGACCTTCCTTTTCGGCATCTGGGAGACGGTAGACGATGGCATCTCAAAACGCGAGTTGCGCCAAACAAAAAAGGGACGCCCCGGCCTTCCGGGCCAGAAACGGGTCGCGCAGATGTCATTTGCTATTCGCCAAATCCGGGGCATAGTCCGCGCCCCTCCCGGTTCGCGTCCTTGTGGACGCCGCGGAATGTCGCTCCTCGTGCGCGAATGCTTCCGCACGTTGGTCCATTTCATCACCACTACCACTATATTCCCATGCCTTTTGCTGCCCTCGGTCTCGAACCCCGCCTCCTTTCCGCTCTCAAAGACGCGGAGTACGTCGAACCCACGCCGATCCAGAGTGCGGCCATTCCAAAAATCCTCGCGGGCACCGATGTCATCGGCATCGCCCAGACGGGCACGGGCAAGACGGCGGCCTTTGTGCTGCCCATGCTCCAGTTGCTCGCCAGCCGTCCGCCCGTGGGGACGAAGAAGATTCGCGCGCTGGTGCTGGCGCCGACCCGCGAACTCGCGGTGCAGATCGAGGAGAATGCGCGCGCGTATGCCCGCTATGTGCCGTTTAAGATGGCCACGGTTTTCGGCGGCGTCGGTGAGCGCCCGCAGATCCAGGCGTTGCGCGACAATGTGGAACTGATCATCGCCTGCCCGGGGCGTCTGCTCGATCTCATGCAGCAGCGCCACGGTGACTTTACCGGGCTCGAATTCCTGGTGCTCGATGAAGCGGACCGCATGCTCGACATGGGCTTTCTGCCTGACATCCGCCGGATCGTGCGAGCGCTCCCCAAGAAGCGCCAGACGTTGCTCTTTTCCGCGACGCTCTCGGGTGAGATCGAAGGGCTGACGCACGAATTCTTGCATCGCCCGGACATCGTGCAGGTGGGCCGCCGCTCAAACCCGGCGGAGACGGTGACTCAGGTGGCGTATGAAGTGCCGAAACATCTCAAGCTCGCGCTGCTCGTGGCGCTGCTGGAACAGCCCGGCATGGATAGCGTGCTCGTTTTCAGCCGCACCAAGCACGGCGCCGATCGCATCGCCCGCAAGCTGGAGTCCAGCAACATCAAGAGCGCGACGCTGCATTCCAATCGCACGCAAAACCAGCGCCTGCGCGCCCTCTCGGCGTTCAAGGCCGGCGAAGTACGCGTGCTCGTGGCGACGGACATTGCCGCGCGCGGGATCGACGTGACGGGGATCTCGCACGTCATCAACTACGACTTCCCGATGACCAACGAGGACTACGTGCATCGCATCGGCCGCACTGGTCGCGCCAATGCCGTGGGTGACGCGCTGAGCTTCGTCTGCCAGGACGAACACGGCGACCTGCGCAGTCTCGAACGCTTTATCGGTCGCGGTCTCCCGCGCAAACGTCTCGACGGATTCGACTACGCCGGCGCTGCTCCGCCCGAGCCGCCCCGCCCTCCGCGTGGCCCCAGCGGGCAACGTGGTGGACAGGGACAAGGCCGTGGCAATGGTGGCGGTGGCGGTGGAAATCGTCGCGGCGGCGGTGGTGGTGGAGGCGGCGGCCGCGGTGGATCTTCCGGACGCAGCCATTCCGGACCTCCTCGCAAGCCAGCCGAGCGCCAGGGCGACGTGGGCTACCGCTGGCGTTCGTAGGAACGCAGGCGGCGGGCGGGGCTGGTAATCGGCGGAAGGCGTCTCTAAGATTCGGGGGTCGCGAAAGTTAGCCTCATAAGGTCTTTCCTGCCCATGCGCTTCCCCCTTTCCAGCCAAGCGATCCTCCTAGCGACTGCCCTCGTGCCGGCTTCGGCCTTGGCGGCGGGCACGGTCGACTACGATCGCGATATTCGGCCCATTCTGGTCGAGAACTGCACGCGTTGCCATGGGCCCGATGAAAAGGAGCGGAAAGGCGACCTGCGGCTCGACTTGCGGGCCGATGCCTTGAAGGAGCACGACGGCATGCGGGCCATCGTGCCGGGCAAGCCGGAGGAGAGCGAACTGGTGACGCGCCTGTTTACGACGGACAAGGACGAGGTGATGCCGCCGCCGAAGGCGAAGAAAACGCTGAAGCCCGAGCAAAAGGAAGTGTTGAAGAAGTGGATCGCCGAAGGCGCGGAGTACCGGATGCATTGGGCGTTCGAAGCGGTGAAGGTGCCGCCGGTGCCGGAGTTGGCGAAGGGGAATGGGGCGGCCGATCTTAGCGCGTGGTCCGGCAGCCCGATCGATCGCTTTGTGCGGGCGCGGCTGAGCCAGGAGGGCCTCGCGCCTTCACCGGAGGCGGATCGGCGCACGCTGGTCCGGCGGCTCTCGCTCGATCTGCTCGGCCTGCCGCCCACGCCGGAGGAAGTGGAGGCCTATGTCAGCGATGTCGCACCGGACGCCTATGAGCGGCTGGTCGATCGCACGCTGGCCTCGCCGCATTTCGGCGAACGCTGGGGACGGCACTGGCTCGACCTGGCGCGCTACGCCGACAGCGACGGTTACGAAAAGGACCTGGTGCGGCCCTACGCATATCTCTTCCGCGATTGGGTGATCAACGCCTTCAATCGCGATCTGCCGTTCGACGAATTCACCATCGAGCAACTCGCCGGCGACCTGCT
>NZ_JBDUCX010000385.1:0-3697 GCF_040003245.1 Chthoniobacter sp. | reverse complement strand
TTTACCGCGGGGACTTCGCTAACTTTTTGCAGAAAGGATGAAATATCCGGGCTAACGCGCCCGCCGGCCAAATGAGGGCCGGGCAACGGCATTGCCGCCACCTTTCAGCGCGAGGGCAGGGCTTCGGGGAGCAGTTTGTCGCGCAGCCGTTCCAGTTCCTTGATTACGCATTGGATGGCGTGCCAGCCTTGCGGCGGAAACGACGACCATTGCAGACGGAGGGTGCAAAGGCCCGCGCGCAGAAAAAGCTCATTGTCGCCGCCGTCACAGACCAGTCTCCCGTCGCCGGGAATGAGGATGACCGGGCAGGTTTCCGCGACATGCCGAAACCCCGCATAGTCCATAGCGTCGAGCTCCGCAAACCGCCACGGCGAGAATTCTTCTCCCGGCCGTTGGTAGCGTGCGCCGATACAGTTCACCAGCGGCGCGTGTCTTGCGGGTGCAGGTCTTTCGGTTCGGTGAAAGATGGCGATTTCGCTTATCCCGGCTGGCCAATGGGGCGCGCTGAGGTAGTGGAAATCGGAGCGGTAGCTGTAGCCTTCCTGTTCGATTTGGGTGTCGGTGATGGTAACGCTCATTTGCGAAGAAAGGCCGGTACGAAGCGTGGCACGATCGAGGGATGCGAAAACGGAAAATAGTTCAGAAAATCTGCGGGGGGTGGTTGACGCCGGGATTCGAGAACCGTCTTCTCTCTACCATGACAGAGCTCCCGTCATTCCTGAAGGTGCTGCCGACACCGGCTTCGTTCAAGGGGCACCCGTATCTAGCATGGCTGGAGAAGGCGAACCCGGAAGCCTACCGGCAGTTAACGGAACAGACGAAGGAACTGCGCACCCTTCGCAGCATGAACGTGATGCTGGAGTGCAACAAGCGGCGGCTGCCGACGGCGAGCCTGGCGAGGATACAGTCGGAAAGGGGGCGGGTCATCGCGAAGATGTGGCATCACCATGCGGCGTATTACCGGCTGACGGGGGGAACCCCTCCTACGCCGGGCGGGCAGCGCCTATCCGGGCGCGAGGAAATGATGACGGGAAAAAGTGAAAACGTGCTGGCTGGGCAGGCTGCCCCTAGAGTTCGAGAACCGTCTGCTCTGATAGTGGGCGAGAGCCTGCCAACGCTGAGCTTGCTGCCCGATCACCCCGCGGGCGGCGGCAATCGGGACGAATGGGCGCGCATAGTGGATGAGACAGGCCGGAAGCTCCTGCGGCAATCAGAAGCCAGCCGCCGGCTCCGTCGCAGTATCGACGGCCTTTTGAGTTACAATGAAGAGAACCTCAGCGTCCGGACGATTCGGCACCTGACGCTAACCCGCTATATCACGCGAAAGCGATTGGATTGCCTGCACCTCAAGGTATGCCGAGCCTTGGGGCGGAGGGAGGACCACGGCGACATCCGGAATCCGAACATCAGCCTCGTTGAGCGCGAAGGCGAATAATGTGCTCGGTCAACTCGGCCACGGCGGCGCCCTTGGCTTTCTCCATGGCGGCGTTGGCATCGGCCAGCTTCTTATCCACCTCGGGAACGGTGATACTCATCCGGTCGGCAATCTGCTGCTTGTCCGCACCGCCGCGCACGGCTTCGAGGATTTCGCGCTGATCTTTCGGCAGTTCCTTTCCCGCCTCGCGCATCGCGTGGGCGAGCACGCCGTCAGGGACGACCGTGGACGATGCTCCTAATGAGTTGCCTTGGTCGTTCGCGTCTTCTCCGCCGCCCTTTTCAGCGCTTCCGAACCCTGCATCTGAAACACCTTCGCCGCTTCGTCGAGACTCATCTTGTCCATCTCCTCCGCTGAGATGTCGGAATAGTTCTTCGGTGTAGCCTGGTTGCCCTGCGTTGTTGGCGAATTCTTCACGCAAGGCAGCATAGGCTGTCCGGCGCGCTTCGTCAACGGGCGTCACCCGAAGCGTCGCGAACTCCTCCGGCGACATCGGCCGCCCGCCATTGCTGGTGTTGTCGATCGTCGCCACGGCAACCTTGTCGGGAAACTCGGCCGCGATTCGGCGCACATTCTCCAATGCCTGCGAGTGGCGTTCCGCTGATCCGCCGACCTCTGAAATTCTCCCATCCTGAATGGATCTTCCGACGATGTTTTGCACCGCCTCTCCGAGAGGTCGGTAAACATAACGAATGAGCACGTCGTGACCATCATCCACGGCTGCCTTCACCGCGGCATGCGCCTTCTCGTAGCTGGAGAACGTGGAGTCGAAAACGAGGTTGCCGGCATCTTCTCCCGTGGATGTGCTTTTGCCAGCGCCCGGACCACCTGCGGTGAAATACACCTTGCTGCCCGGTGACTGCGTACGCAGCGCGTCCATCCATATTCGTTGGCGATGTGCAGTGCCAGCCCGACGTTTGCGATGGCTCGGTCTGCCGCTAATTCACTGGGATAATCTCGTGGAGCGGAACCCCCCGGCGCTTCGCCTCCTTGATCGCCGCGCACAGAGCCTCGTCCTCCTTCGGGCGTTGCTTTCGGCGATCCGCCCACATCACCTCGCGCTGCCGCGAGGATTCCCGGAGGGAGTTCTCCGTGCTTCCACTGCGGGTCTGTGCCGTTGGCGATTCCATCAAGGACAGATTGCACCTTCGCCTTCGTGTCGGCAAGGCTTCGGATAGGGTCGCGCTTTTTCGGGCCTTTTGATACGGTGGGTGGCGGTGGGGCACGGCTTACGCACACTTTGCAAACCCCTTTGTTAAGGTATCAACTGACGTAGGCCTGCATAATCTGAAAAATGTCATTGACGTAGTGGGGTCGCACGGCATGGCACGCTGGCCTATGCCACTATTGACTCAAAAACAACTCGCGGAGGAACTCGGCCTGAAGGTGCCGGGCGTTATCAGTTTGACCCGCAAAAAGAAAATCCCAGTGCTGCGCATCAGTCACCGATGCGTGCGCTACGACCTCGAAAAGGTTCGCGCGGCGCTCAACAAATTCGAGGTTAAGGCCATCAACTAAAGGCAAAAGCCGCTCCCTCTCCGGCAAGTTTGGGAACGGCTTTTGTGAATAGAAACGTGAAGACCTTACCTTTTGCCCTGCCCCCCGACAAGGCGATAAACTATGATTACTATCCGCGCGTCAAATGTCTACGGCAATTGCTCGGCAATGATGCGGTCATGGTGGCGTGCCAGCCGGGCACTAAGAAACCGAAACAGCGATGGGGAAGGCTCACGCTCGCCGCGATGTCGAAACCGTCGCACCTGGGGAAGCTCGAAACCCATAACATCGGCATTGTCCTGGGCACGACGTCCAACGGACTTTGTTCCATCGACCTCGATGATGACGCGGCAATGGATGAATTTCTGCGCATCAATCCGCACCTTTGTGAAAGTCTGCGGAGCGTGGGCGAGAGCGGTTGCAATGTTTGGGTACGGATCATCGGTGATTACCCGGCTTCCTGTAAGATCACTTGGAACGATGGAGAAGCGGCCGGTGAATGGAGAGCCGACGGCAACCAGACTATTATCAGCGGCAAACACCCCTCGGGCTGTGAATACACGATCGTTGTTGAGGAGAAGCCGGCGGAAATCGAGTTTGGAAAGATCAACTGGCCGAAAGACTTCCGAGTCGGGCTGCTCAGGGCATCAGCGCCCATTGTACACAGTAACACAGTCACTCAGCTACACAGGTCACACAGTCATTCAGTCACCCAGTGTACACAAGTCGGTGCGAGTCCCACGGCGTTCGCCATTTCATCGTTCG
>NZ_JBDUCX010000027.1:0-37916 GCF_040003245.1 Chthoniobacter sp. | reverse complement strand
CAAAAGCGGATCTGCTGGTCATTGCCCTCGGCACCAATGATTCCCGCGATATCTCCGGGCAATGTGTGCCGAAGGCCATCGCCAATGTGCGCGCGATGATCGCCAAGTCGCGCGAACAGTATGGAAAGGATCTCGCCGTGCTGCTCGTCGGGCCGCCGAACATTCGCAAGGACGCACTCGGCCCCACCAAGCCGATCGCCGACCAGCGCGACGGAAAGCTGCGTGAGCTGGGCACCGGCTTCGACGCGCTCGCGAAGGAAGTGCATGGCGAGTTCGTCAGCCTCTACGGCGTCGTTCCGGACACCAGTCTGACCAAGGACGGCGTACATCCCGATGCGGCCGGGAACGAAGCGATCGCGCGCTTTCTGTTGTCGAAGTTGCTGCCGTCTACTCCCTAGCCGCCGCGATAACGTTTCCGATACGCACCGGGTGAAAGGCGCATCAGTCGCGTGAACTCGCGGACGAGATGGCTGTGGTCGCAGAAACCCACTTCCTGCGCGATGGCCGTAATCGTTTCATCGGTCTCGATCAGCATCTGGCAGGCTTTGCCAACACGGAACTGGCGAACGTAGGCCGTGGGGGCGAGGTGAAAGGCTTTCTTGAAATGACGCTGAAAACTGCGCGCCGACATGCCCGCCAATTTGGCCAGCGCGTCCACTTCCACAGGTTTGGCGAATTGCTCGCGGATGAAGTCGAGCACGGGAGAAAGCTCGGCAAATGGAGTGGCGAACTTCGCCGCCTGCCGCAGATCGCGCGATACGCCCGCCAGGCCGACGATGCGCCCGCGCTGGTCGCGCAGCGGAATTTTCGAGGTCGAATACCAGTCCGGGCAACCCGGGTGGCGCATCACCATTTCCACGCGGCCCCAGATTTCCTCTCCCGCGAGTACTTGCCGGTCGTCGCGGGTGTAGTGGTCGGCGAGATACGCGGGAATGAAGTCGTGGTCGGTGCGCCCGACGACGCCACTTGGATCGGCGATGCCATGCGCGAGATGCATGACCCGGCTGGCATGCATGTAGACACCGTGCGCGTCCTTGATGAAGAAGCGCGTGTCGGACAGCGCATCGAACAGACGAAGTCCGCATTCCGGGCCTAGCTGGGCGAAGAACTTCCTGACAGATGAAGGCGGAGGCTTCATGTTTTTGGGGGAGTTTTGAGGGCGTGGTGACGGTGACCGCTTTGGCGCGTGCGTCCACAAAACTGTCGTTTAGTTTCAATCCGGGTCGAGGTATTTGTGATCGAGTGGGAGGATGAGCAAATTGCCCCTCCTCCTTTTGCCGTTCCTCGCCCTCTCGTCGCTGCGCGCCGCGTCCCCCGACGAACTTTTCGCCGCGGGCAATCTGCACGCCTGGTGCGCCGTCCCGTTCGACGCCAGGAAGCGTGGCCCGGAGGAGCGCGCGGAGATGCTGGAAAAGCTGGGATTCAAACATTTCGTCTACGATTGGCGGGCGAAGGACATCCCGACCTTCGACGCCGAGATCGAGGCCCTGAAAAAGCATGGGGTCGAGTTGACGGGCTGGTGGTCGCCGACCGATCCGCACAGCCCGGTGCTGCGGGCGACACTTGAAGTATTCCAGCGGCAGAACGTGCATCCGCAGCTTTGGGTGATGGGCGGCGGAGAGCCCACCAATACTCCCGAGGAACAGCAGGCGCGGGTCGAGCAGGAAGCGGAACGCATTCGGCAGATCGCCGAACTGGCGAGGCCTTACGGCTGCAAAGTCGAACTCTATAATCACAACAAATGGTTCGGAGTGATGGATAACGAAGTGGCGATCGTCGAGCGCCTCCGACAGCTCGGCGTGACGGATGTGGGGATCGTTTACAACTTCAGCCACGGGCACCAGGATATCGCAGAATTTCCGGCGATCTGGAAGCGCATGCAGCGCTATGTCGTCGCCGTCAACGTCACGGGCATGGTGGAGAATGGCGAAAGGAAAATCATGCCACCTTCGCAAGGCGAATTCGAACTCGGCATGTTGCGGGTCATCGTGGACAGCGGCTGGCGGGGACGGATCGGCCTGATCGCCGAGCAGGGCGGCGACGCCGAGGTAACGCTGGGCAACTATCTGTGCGGGCTCGAATGGTGTAAGAAGGAGCTCACGCAACCCGGGTCGGGTGGCCCCAAGCCCGACTTCACCGCGCATTAACCCCCCCATGAAATCCGCCACCGGCACCACGTTCGTCACCAACGGTCAGCTCATTGACGGCACGGGCAAACCCGCCGTTGCCCATGGCGCACTCGTCATGCGCGACGGCCTTATCGTCTATGCCGGTGCCGCCGCGGATGCGCCGGCCGTTTCGCCCGATGCCGTGCGGATCGACGCGCGTGGCGGCACTATCATGCCCGGGCTCGTCGAGGCGCACTTCCACGCGACCTACTTCAATATCGCCGCGCTCGAAGACCTCGATATCAAGTATCCCGTCGAGTACGTCTCGCTGCTCGCCTCGGTGAATACGCGGCTCGCGCTGGAATGCGGCTACACCGCGGCGCGTTCCGGCGGCTGCTTGTTCAACGTGGATGTCTGGCTCAAGAAGGCGATCGAGGAAGATCTCATCGCCGGGCCGCGCCTCGCGGCGAGCGGGCGCGAGATCTGTTCCGCCGGCGGGCTCATGGATTGGAACCCGGAGTTTCGCAAGATCGGCATGGAGGGGCTCGTGTTCATCATCAACGGGCAGGAAGACGCGCGCAGAGCCGTGCGGGCGCTGGTCAAGGACGGCATCGAGTGGGTGAAGACTTATCCCACCGGCGATGCCGCTTCGCCCGATATCAACGACCATCACACGCTGTGCATGACCTTCGAGGAAATGCACGCCGTCGTGGCCACGGCCCACAACCACAAGCTCAAGGTCACCGGCCATTGCCGCGCGACGCAGGGCATCAAGAATGCGCTGCGCGCCGGCTACGACGCCATCGAGCACGGCACCTTCATGGACAACGAGGCCATGGACCTGCTGCTCGAGCGCGATGTGCCCTGCATCCCCGCGCTTTACTTTGAGAAGGCCAGCATCGAGCTCGGGCCGGAATTCGGCCTGCCCCAAGTGGTCATCGACGGGCACCAGGAGACGCTCGACGGCGGCAGCGAAAGTGCGCGGCGCATCCTGCGGGCCGGCGGGCGGCTTGGGATGGGTGGCGACTATGGCTTCGGTTGGAATCCGCATGGCAACTACGCGCGCGAGCTCACCTTCTTCGTGAAAGATGTGGGTCTCACACCGCTCGAGGTCATCACCTGCGCGACGAAGACAGGTGCGGAGATCATGGGACGCGGCGATGAATTTGGGACGTTGGAGAAAGGCAAAATGGCTGATGTGCTCATCGTGGATGGGGATGTCGTGGCGGATATTTCGCTGCTCGAAGATCGCGGGAGATTCATCGCCGTGCTGCAAGGTGGGATCGTCAAAGCGGGCCAACTGGCGAAACCATTCCCGACCGTGGTGAAACGCGAGAAGTGAAACTCGAATCGCGAGTGTGCGGCGATGGGGCCGTGCTGCTGTTACTCCACGGGGTCACGCGCTGCGGGCGCGATTGGGAACCGCTCTTGCCGGAACTCGCACACCGTTGGCGAGTCCTCGCGCTGGACCAGCGCGGCCACGGCAGTTCCCGGAGAGCCGCGAGCTATCTGGTCACCGACTACATCGAAGATGCGGTGCAGTTCGTCCGCGAAGAAGTGGCAGCTCCCGTCGTCCTCATCGGTCATTCGTTGGGTGCGATGGTCGCCGCCGCGGTGGCGGCGGATTTGCGGGAGCTCGTGCGCGCCATCGTGTTTGAAGACCCACCTTTTCACACGATGGGCAATCGCATTCACGGCACGGCGTGGCAGGCGCAATTCATCGGTATGCAAGAGGCGGCGCGGCGTGGTGGCACTATCGATCAAGTGACCGACGCGCTGGGCGCCATTTCTCTCCCGACTCCGGAGGGCGGCTCGCGTCGTCTCGGCGAGATACGGGATCGCGCCTCGCTGCGCTGGAGCGCGGAATGTCTCGCGCAACTTGATCCGGATGTCCTCACCCCCGTCATCGCCGGCCACTGGCTCGACGGCTACGATGTCTCCAGCATCTGTGCGCGCATCCGCTGCCCGGTTCTGTTGCTCCAGGCCGACCCCCAGACGGGCGGCGCACTGACCGACGGAGACGCGCAACTCGCTCTGCGCAGCATCGCCGATTGCCGTCACGTTCCGTTTCCGCGCGCGGGGCACCAAATCCACCGGGACCGCCCCGAGGCGATGTTACAAGTCGTGCGCGAATTCGCGGCGACATTGCCCGCTGAATAATATGGCAATCGGCAATCGGAAATCAGCTCACCGCGTCCCCGGGATGTAGTACGGTCCCATCGCCTCCAGGACCTTGGCGCGCAATTCCTCGCCGTCGACCGGTCCGTTGTGCCGCCAGACGATGTCCCCATTCGGCCCCACCAGCACCGTGTGCGGAATCGCGCCCGGCCATTCCGGGTCGAGCTGCTTCATCAAGTCATCGGGGCTCGTGCCGTTATAGACATAGCTGTTGGTCGTGCGGCCCTCGGCTTTCACCGACTTCCGGAGACGGTCCGACATCCCGGCCCCGCGCTTTTCGAGGAAGGCCTTCACCTTGTCGGTGTCCTTCGGGTTGTCGGTGCTCACGGTGATGAACTCGAAATTGCGCAAGTCGTACTTGCGCGCCGTCGTCACCAACTCGGGGAATTCCTGCACGCACGGCCCGCACCACGTGGCCCACACGTTGAAGAGCCGGAACTTGTTCGTGCCGTTCTTGCGCAGCGCGCCCGCTCCGGCCGCGTCGATGGCCTCCACGTCCACCGGCGTGTTGTCCCACTTCTCCATCTTCTGCGCGATGCCGCCGCTCTTGCTGTTCCACTTCGTCGAGCAACCGTGCGGCTTGGTCGTGGCCACCGGCACTTCCTGGCCGGCGAGCAGCGCCTCCACGGCATTGCGCGCATCGGGTGATTTCACCGTCGCGGGATCCGCGTATTCCGAATCGTCGAAGCGGCCCTTGTAGCGCAGCTTGTGCTCGGCATCGAAGATGAACACGTGCGGCGTGGCCAGGCAGCCGTAGGCGTGGGCCACCGCCTGGGTCTCGCCATCATAGAGATAGGGAAAATCGAAGTGCTGGTCCGCCGCGTAATTCTTCATGTCGTCGAAGCTGTCGTTGTATTTCGAGTAGCCGAGTTCATCGAGGCTCAGCCCGTTGGGGTTGTTCGGATTGATCGCCACGAAGACGAGGCCCTTGCCTTTGGTATCGGCGAGAAGCTGCTTCAGCCGTCCCTCGATCGCGTGCGAGGACGGGCAATGGTTCGAGAGGAAGGCGACCATGAAGAGCTTCGCGCCCTTGTATTCCGCGAGGGTGTGCGTCTGGCCATCGATCCCCGGCAACGAAAAATCGGGCGCCGCCTCGCCGATCTGTAAATCATGCACATTGTCCTCCGCCCGGGCGGCGACGGCAGTGACCAAGGCGACAGCGAGGAAGGCGAACGAGAGACGGAGGAGTTTCATGGGAGAGGGTGGGACGGGTCGGGGGGCGGCGAAAGGGTATCCAGAATACCGCCATCGGCGAATTTTCCTAGCCGCTTCCGTTGTCGCACGGGGGTGAATTGTTACCACGAAGACACCAAGGCACGAAGGGGGATGGGAGTGTGTCGGGTCTTCGGAGACGTTCTCGGAGGTCGCCAGTCGCGCTGACCCTCACCCACTCCCGTCCGACGCCTGTCTTCTTTAGGGCCTTGATGCCATGAAATGGCATTAACCATCTCCGGGCGGCAGAGGCCAAAGTCACCGCCGCGGAAAATTTTGCACCTTTACCAGCCTTGACTGGCCTTGACCCGCCTTGATTGGACTCGGCCTTACTCTGGTCTGGCTCCAGGCTGCTCAAGCCTGGCGGCAACCCACCTTCCCAAGCGACCTCGGCCACCTTATTGCATCTTATCTGCATTAATACGCTACCGATCAGGATGTCAAAGAACCTCTCCCTTCCGCCAATCCGAACCGCAGACTCCCATTCCGCACCTCCTCCGATTTCTAAGGGACACTGTAGCGCTATACTCGCCAAAAGTCAAGCAAAAAATGAAAGAAAGCGGCACGCCGGAGGATCGAGCGGTGCCGCCATCCAGCGGCGGCAGCCCAACTCTCCTTTTCGTCCTTTTCGGGTATTTCGTGGACCCTCGACCCGCCGGGCGGTCAGGCCGCCGCCGGCACCATGACCATCCAGTTCACGCCGAAGCGATCCTGAACCATGCCGAAGGCCTTGGCGAAAAACGTCTTGGTCAGCGGCATGTGCGCTTCGCCCCCGGCGCTGAGCGCCTCGTAAGCGCGCTTGGCCTCCGCTTCATCCTGGTAAACCAGCGAAAGCGAGAAGCCGCCGAATTTCTGCTCTTCGCCGCAGCCGTCGGACAGCAGCATGCTGGCGCCGCCGATCTTGATTTCGGCGTGCATCACCTTTTCCTCCCAGCCCGGCGGCAGGGGCATCGGCGACTTTTCCGGGCTTTCCTTGTAATGCATGCACATCACGACCTCGGCCTTGAGCGCCGTGCGGTAGAAAGTGATGGCCTCGTCGGAACGTCCGCCGAAAAACAGGTAGGGTTGCAGGAGGGTAGTAGACATGGTGATGAATGGGTTGGCTGTTCGTTTGCGGATAATGGAGCCGATAGGATCGGTCAGTTCAATGATACGACGAATGGCCCAGTCCGCTCAGGACAGCCAGTTTCATTTATGTGAAAAGCTCGCTCACCTCTTCCCTGCTACCTGTGCTTCTAGCTCCACTATGCGGGCTTTGAGGGGGGCGACGGCCTCGGCGATTTCGGCTTCGGTGTAACGGGGGGTGATGTATTGCGGGCAGTTCCAGTCGAAGCTGACGACGTCGATGAGGAAGAGGCGCTCGATGCGGGCGCGCAGCTCGGGCGCGGGGGTGAGCTGGTCGGCGAGGTCGCGGTGCTCGCGGGCATCGAGGACGCGGGCATGGCCGAGGAGCTTGAGCCGCTCGCGGTGTGGGTAATCCATGAGGAAGAGCGCGACGCGATCATCGCCGTCGAGGTTGCCGGTGCTGAGGAGCTGGCGGTTGCCCTTCAGGTCGGCGAAGCCGAGCTGGTTGGGGCCGAGCACTTTCAGGAAGCCCGGCGGGCCGCCGCGATGCTGGATGTAGGGCCAGCCGTCGGCGTTGGTGGTGGCCACGTAAAAGCTGTCGCGCGCGGCGATGAAAGCGGTTTCCTCGTCGGTGAGTGTGTCGCGTTCGGGAGCGTCGGCCATCACGTGGTGCCGGCCGAAGTAGCGGTCCTCGGCGGCCTGGACGGCGGGCGTGAGGGTCATCTGCATGAATTTGGCGGCCATTGGGGAAGTGGATAGTGGAAGGTGGATAGCGGATAGCCGCTGGTGAGCGGGCGGAGTGCCAGGTGCTGAAAGATCCGATACTATTTGGCGGCAGGGCGTTCCCAGTGGAACTTGCGGTCGGTCTCGGCGATGGGCTGGTCGTTGATGCTGGCGAAGCGGCGGGCCATGTAGCCGTGCGCGTCGAATTCCCAGTTCTCGTTGCCGTGGCTGCGCCACCACTGGCCAGCCTCGTCGTGCCACTCGTACTCGAAGCGCACGGCGATGCGATTTCCGGTAAACGCCCAGAGCGTCTTGCGCAGGCGATAGTCGTGCTCCTTCGTCCATTTCTTCGTGAGAAAGGCGACGACTTCCTCGCGGCCATGGATGAATTCAGCGCGGTTGCGCCACTCGGTGTCGGGCGTGTAGGCGCCGGCGACGCGTTCCGGGTCGCGGGAGTTCCAGGCGTCCTCGGCCATCTGCACTTTCTGGCGCGCGGTCTCGAGAGTGAAGGGCGGGAGAGGTGGGCGTGAGGTGGTGGACATGGTGGCGAGGTTTGAAGTTTGAGGGTTGATGTTTGATGTCGGAAGCGCGGTGCGCCTTCTGTACTACGCTCGAGTTAGGCGGCGGCTTTTGCTGGTTCCAGATCGCCGGGTTTCACCTCGGGGAAATCGAGCACGGTGCGGGCGACATTGTTGGTGTAGTTGGTCAGCGTATTCAACGCGACGTGCTGGATGATTTCCACGATCTCGGCGTCGAGCAGGCCGGCGCTGCGGGCGTTTTGCAATTCGGCATCGCAGATGTGGCCGCGTTGCAGGGCGATGGCGCGGGCGAGCTTGAGCGCGGCGTCGAATTTGGCGTCAGCCGCCGCGGAGCGACGGGCGGCGAGGATCTCTTCCTGGCTGAGCCCAGCTCTGCCGCCGCTGAGCGTGTGGGCGCTCAGGCAATAGCCACAGCCGTTGATCTCGCCGACGGCCAGCGCGATCGATTCGCGCAGTTTCGCGGGAAGCACGCCGCGCAGCAGGGCGCCGCTGAAATTCAGGTAAGCCTCAAGGGCGGCAGGCGAATTCGCAAAGACACGGGTGAGATTCGGCACTTTGCCCATGCGGGACTGCACGGCGTCGAACAACTCCTTGGTCTGGCCGACGGCCTGGGTGGGATCGATCTGGTGGAGACGATTCATCGCAGGGCATCGGTTCAATGCAGCAGAAACGCGAGGGCCCCGGTGATCGCGACCATGTGCAGCCACACGAGCACCACCTGGACTTTGGTATAGGCACGGGAGCTGCCGGTTTCACTCGGCATATTCGGATCGGGGCCGAAGAAACGGTTGAAGTTTGCGATCACATAGCCGCCGAGGATCAAGGTGCCGACGAAGACCGTGAAGAAGACGATTTGGACGATGTTGAGGGAGTCGTTTTCCATAAAGATTTGGTTTGGTTGAGACCTACTATTACAAGTCGCGTGCCACCGGCTAATTTTGTGGATTTACAGAGGAAATCAGGTGCGTCGACTACGCAAAGTTAATTACGATACATCGTAAATTACGATTTGTCGTATCTCTTAGTGCGGCTTTTCGTAGCGCATCCCGCGAAGCTGGAGAAACCGGCGATGAGAGTGGAAGAAAACGGGCAACCCCGAAAATTCCAGTCGCAAAATCTCTGCCGGCCGGGGCACATTCCGCCCGCGAATCGATCTGACTCAGCGAACCCACTCCCAGCCACACCCATCTCCATTCCCTCCTTTATGCGCACCTCCCTCATTGCTCTCGCCCTCGTCCTCGTCGGTTCCGCAGCTTTCGCCGAAGACAAGGAAATCACCGTCACGGCGGGCGAAGCTTCGCTGAAGATGACCGTGCCCAAGGACACGGAAGTCACCAAGAAAACAGGCCGCACCATCCTGCACGCGAAAGGTCTGTGGATCTATCTTTGGGAAGTGACTGGAGCCAAGACGGTGGCCGACGCGGTGCCGCAAGCGGCCAAGATCATCAAGAGCGAGTTCGTGGAATTTGCGGTGGGCGAGACGAAGACGATCCAGGTGGCGGGGCATGAGGCGAAGCACCTGACGGGCAAAGGCGCGGAAGCCGATGACAATGATCCCGGCAGCGCAGACGTGGTGATCTTCACCGATGGCAAGCATGTCTTCGCCGCGTGTGTGCACGGCGAAAAGGACGAGGCCGCGAAGGAGCGCCCGGAGTTTTTGAAAGTGTTGAAGACGGTGAAGTAGGGGCAGTGGATAGGGGGTAGTTGATAGTGGATAGCCGCTGCATCTGCTGCGGGGGTGTATTCTTGTGTGGGAAAACGAGAGGGGCCATTCGTCCCGTGAGCGCCGAATGATTCGGTACATGAAACGATTTCTGCGGTCTGTCCGATGCGGTGTGATGCTGGGCCTTTCGCTGGTGGCGATGATGCTTGTCCCGAATGTGACGCGCGCGGCGGACACGTCGTTCTCCGGGGTCAATGATCGCGGGCCGATATTCGATCCGCTGGTATTTTTCACCGGGCACACGCGTTCGTGGGGCGTGTTTGAGAATCGGCAGGGTGAGGCGACGGAAATCATCAGGACCGAGACGTCGGGCCGCGTGGTGAATGGCGAACTGCGGATGGAGCAGGATCTTTATTTTAGCAAACGTGCCCACCAGCACCGCAGTTGGCGCATGCGCCGCGTGGATGCGCACCATTTCGAAGCCACGGCCAATGATCTCATCGGCACCGCGCGCGGCGATGCCCGCGGCAACACCTTCGTCTGGACTTTCACCCTGGCGACGAAGCCTGGTAATCCGCTCTACAACGTAAGCATGACCCAGCGCATGTATCTCCAGCCCGATGGGCGGACGATGATCAATCGCGACACGATCCGTAAATTCGGCGTGATCGTCGCCGAGGTGACTGAGCAATTTCGGAAGCTCTAAGTATTTGCGAGGAGGGGCGGTCTTGGTTGCACAACTCTCACTTTCCGCTGGGTGTGAGGCCGAGTGTGTCGGCGTAGGCGGCATCGGTGCGATGCAGCTCGGCGAGCAAAGTGGCGCGGAGCTTTTCCAGACGTTCGCGTTGCTCGGGGGCGGCGGCGAGATTGGTCAATTCCTCGGGATCCTTGCGTAGGTCGTAAAGCTCCTCGATTTCGCCGGCGCGCAGGTAGCGGATGTATTTCCAGCCGTCCAAGACGATGGCGTCGTACCAAGGCACATTTTGGTGCTCCGCCTTTTGCGGTTTGTTGCTGAGCACCTTAGTGACATCGCTGCCGTAACTCTCGCCGGTATGTTCGTAGAGGCAGGGATACGGCCACGCCGCCGCCGGATCGCGCAGGAGCGGGGTGATATCACGGCCGTGGAATTTCCACGGTTGCTCGAGCCCGGCGAAGGCGAAGAAGGTCGTGACCAGATCAACGCTGCTCACCACCTGCGGACAGACTTTTCCCGCCGCCACCACGCCGGGCATCGAGACGATAAATGGCGACCGATAGTTCGCGTCGTACGGCGCGACCTTCATCCGGCAGCCATGCTCGCCCATGGCAAAGCCCTGGTCGGCGGAATAGACCACGAGCGTATTTTCGAGCTGCCCGGTCTCCCGCAGCGCGGCGATGAGTTGGCCGACGCCTTCATCCACCACGGGCATGCATTCATTCACCTGCCGCACCCAGTCCGCGAATCCCTTGCCGCTTTTGCCCGCGTCGTCGCCCACTTTCTCTCCGCCCTTGGCCGCGATGATCTGCCCATCGGCGGCGCGCGCCCAGGCCTGCGTCTTGTTGAGATAGTCCGGCTTGCCCGGGCGGGGCGGCAGAATGTCCTTGGGCTCCGGTACTGCGGCATCCTTGTAGAGGCCCTTGTGCCGCTCCGGCGGAATCGATGGACCGTGGATATTGCCGTAGCAGAGCCACAGATACCAGGGCTTCTGTGGGTCGCGGTGCGCGCCGCGGATGTAATCACAAGCCCACTTGTTATAGTTATCCGCCGGATAACCCTCGACCTTTTCCTCCACGCCATTGGTCGCGATGATTTCGGCCTTGTAGTAGGCGCCCGCATTTTCCGGATGCTTCGGCCGGTTCCAGACCATCTGGTAATCCCAATCGCGCCCCCAGCCCGCGTCCTCGCCGGTATGCCACTTGCCGATCTGCGCCGTCTGGTAGCCATGCTGCCGAAAGACGCCCGGCCAAAACGGACACTGCTGCGGATCATACGTGCTGTCCGGATATTTCCCCGACAGGCGCATGGATTCGACGCCGTGTGGCCAGTGCCCCGTAAGCAACGCTGCGCGCGAAGGCATGCACCACGAGCCGAGATACGCGCCCTGGAACCGCACGCCGCCCGCGGCCAGCGCATCGATATTCGGCGTCTTCACCCACGGCCACGACCCGGGATAACATCCCACGGTCTTGAGGTTCTCATCATCGGCGAGGATGAAGAGGATGTTCGGCGGCCGGCGATCGGCGGCGATGGAGCGGGACGAGAAGACGCTGAGGAGTGCGACGGTGAGCAGCAGGGTGAGCCGGGAGACGTACATGGGCGGGGGAGTGACAAGGACGCAAACCCGCCCGACGTCCGTTTGGTTGCGGAGATTCGGCGATTGCCGAAGTGACCGATTCATCGAAAGCTCCCGGTCATCGGCGCGCATGCGTGCCGGGAATGAGCCCCATGATTTCCCCCGTTACCGGTGAAGTCGTCTTTGACGATGGCCTGCATTTCGCCCCGCACGAAGAGCTCACGGAAAGACACATCCGCGATGCCCGCTCGCACTTGCTGCTTCCCATCCCAGGCTGGACGCACCACGTCCTCGGCACTCATGCCTCGTCGGCTGGCCCGTTTGAAGTGGAGGCCGTCTCCGATCGTGACAGCCGGATTCAAGTGGTGCTGCTTTCTTGCGCGACTCCCCCGCTGCCTCGCCTGCCATCCGCCGCCGCCGGAACTTCCGCGCACCAGCTTTATCACGAGATCGTCATCGCGCTGGATCTCTTCGGGCAGCGCGAGTTTTCCTGGGGCGAGGTTTTCTGCCGTCTCGATCCCGCCGTCCGCAAAGACTGGCTGGTCATCGCCTACGCCTCCGGTCCGCACGTCCCGCTGCCCCGCGCCCGTGTGGTGCCCCATCTCCACGAACACGCGCCCGAACCTCGCGATAACTCACCCCAGCACTAAGAACTGTCCGTCAAAGTGAATCGTCTGATTGCCCGATTGTCTCATTGTCCCCCATGAAACTCCCCCGCCTCCTCGCCGTCCTTGTCGCGTCCCTCTCCCTCGCCGCCCGCGCTGCCGAATTCCAGGCCGGCGCCGCGACGGTCAACATCACGCCACCCCTGGGGACCGTCATCAACGGCAACATGCGCCCGGTCCTGGCAGCAAACGTCCACGATGACTTGCACGCCCGCGCCCTCGCGCTGACCGATGGACACACCATCCTCGCCTTCGTGGTCGTCGATAGTTGCGTGATCCCACGCGAGATCTTCGATGCCGCCAAGGCCATCCTCGCCACCGAAGTCGAGCTGCCGCCGGCCAATGTCATCATGTCCTGCACGCACTCGCACTCGTGCGGCTCCGTGACGGAGGCGTTCCTTAGCCCGGTCAGCGAACCGTATCGCGCGGCCATGCCTCGCTACCTCGCCGATGCCGTGCGCCGCGCCATGCACAATTTCGCCCCGGCGCGCATCGCGTGGGGCAGCGGCAGCTTGCCGCAACACGTCTTCTGCCGGCGCTGGCGCTTGCAGGCGGGCGCGACCGCGCCAAACCCGTTTGGCGGTAACGATCTCGTGCGCATGAATCCCGGCATCGCCAAGCCCGACCTCCTCGAACCCGCGGGCCCCACCGATCCCGAGATCTCTTTCCTCGCCGTGCAGCACACCGATGGCCGTCCGCTCGCCGTGCTCGCCAATTACTCGCTGCACTACGTCGGCGGCGTCGGCTCCGGTGATTTGTCCGCCGATTACTACGGCGCTTTCGCTGATCGCCTCCAGCAACTCCTCGGCGCCGATCGCCAGGACCCGCCCTTCGTCGGCCTCATGAGCAACGGCACCAGCGGCGATACGAATAACATCAACTGGCGCGGGCCCGACAACCGGCTCAAGGAACCCTACGCGCAAATCCGCCACGTGGCCGACGACGCCGCGCGGGAAGTGCAGCGCGCCATGGCCGGCCTCACCTGGCACGACAATGTCCCGCTGCGCGTGGCCACGCGCGAGTTCACCCTCGCCATCCGCAAGCCCACTGCCGACGACCTGGAAAAAGCGAAAGCCATCGTCGGCGACCGTCCCGCGCTGGCGCTCAAGACTTCCGCCGAGATTTACGCGCGCGAGCAAATTCTCCTCGCTCCCTATCCCGATACCATCACCATGCCGCTCACGGCCTTTCGCATCGGCGACCTGGCCATCGCCGCCTGGCCCAATGAAGTCTTCGCCGCCTCCGGCCTCGCGCTGAAAAAGGACTCCCCGATCAAGCCGCTCTTCACCATCTCGCTGGCCAATGGCTGGTATGGCTACCTGCCCACGCCCGAGCAACATCCACTCGGCGGCTATGAAACCTGGCGCGCCCGCAGCAGCTACCTCGAAGTCGGCGCCGAACCGAAGATTCGCGCCGCCCTGCTCGAGGTCCTCGGCCAACTCGCGGCGAAGCCCTGACGCCGCCGGCTCACGGCTGGAAGTCAGCGTGCCGCGCGTTGCCGCCGGATTCGAGGTAAGCCAGCAGATCGAGAATTTGATTTTCGGTGAGCACGTTGAGCAGCCCCGGGGGCATTGGTGAAACGCGCGAGGTTTCGCGGCGCACGATGTCGGCCTTGTGCAGCGTGGTCATCTGGGGAGACAGCGGGCTCGTCCGCACCACGATGCTCGTCCCTTCCTCGTGGTCGATGGTCCCGATGGCCGCCGAGCCGTCCTTCATGGTGAAGACGGTGTTCCGATACTTTTCATCGATCACGCGCGACGGCTCGAGAATGGAATCGAGCAGATCGCGGCGGTTGAACCGGCTGCCGACCGCCGTCAAATCGGGGCCGAAATCCCCGCCGACGCTGCCCATGCGATGGCAGGCGATGCACTGCGCGGCCGCGAATGCGAGGCGTCCGCCATCGAAGGAACGCCCCCGGGATACCCGGTCGAGCTTCGGCAGCAAATCCGCGGCAGCCCATGTCTTCACCAATAGCTGGGGGCCGGAGTTTGGCACCACGTCGGGTTTCGCCGGCTCATCGAGCAAGGCGCCCAGTGCCGCGCGCTCGGCGGGGGTGAGCACGGCGACGATCTCCGAGCGGATCAAGCGCAACGACCATTGATAACTGCGCGCTCCTTCCAGTTTCTCCGCGCGATTGAGCGCGGTGAAAAAGCGGCGCCGTTGCTCGATGCTCCAACCACCGGTCATGTTGCGCAGAAAGAACAGGTAGTGCAGCAGATCCTCGGAGCGCTCCGCTTGGTCGAGCAGTTTGGTGGTCTTCGCGATCACGGAAGGCGCCCTGAGATAGACCAGCAGTTCGCACAGCAAGTGATTCGCCGGCCATGAGCGCGCGGGGTAGAGTGCATCGAGCCGGCGCGCACTGGCGGCGGCCAGTTCCGCGTCCGGCGCGCCGAGGCGGATGAAGGCGAGTTGGTAGTTACGCAGGACGAGGATTTGCAGCTCGTCCGTCAGCTCGGCGAAGGGCAGCGCATCGAGGCGCGCGAGCATGGGGCGTTGCGCTTCCGCGGTGCCGCTCCGGGCCAGGGCCATGAGACCGGTCAGGCTCGCGGTCACATCCCGCTCCGCCAGCACCTTGTCCTGCCAGAGGGGCGTGTCCTGCCACTCGAGGGCGATCCGCGCCGCGTGGCGAATCCACGGATCGGCGCTGCCGAGGTGCGGCCAGATTTCCTCCACCGCTCCTGGTTGCGGATGGCCGTGAAAAGTTTCCAGTCGATGGCGCAGCGCTCGCGCCTCGGCCGCGCGCTTCTCCGCCAGCAATTCCTCCGCGCTCGGCGGCGGCTCTGCGATCCGCGGCCCAGCGTAACTCACGCGATACAATCCCGCCTGCGTGCGCCGGCCACCGGTGATGAAATACATCGCCCCATCCGGCCCGATCGCCGCATCGGTGACATTCAGCGGGCGCCCGGTGACAAACGGCTCCGCCGTCGCCGTGTAACTCGCTCCTTGCGGGTGCAAGTGGACGGCGATGATCCGCCCGTACGCCCAGTCACAGATGAAAAAGGCGCGCCGCCACTTTGCTGGAAATTGACTACGCGTGCCAAAGACCACGCCCGTCGGCGAGGCCAACCCGATGTCCAGCACCGTCGGCCCGCAATCGGGGAAATACTCCGGCCATTTGCTCGTGCCGCGCCGCCAGCCAAAGTCCGCGCCGCTGATCACATGGTTCACGCGCGTCGGGCGGTACCACGGCGCGCCCGAGTCCCACTCCATGTCCGCGTCGAAGGTGAACATCTCGCCGTCTTCGTTGAAGGCGACATCGAGTTCATTGCGGAAGCCACCCGCGAGCAGCGTCCACGATTTGCCCTCTCGATCGGTGCGCAGCACATGGCCGGCCGGCAGCTTCACATCGCCATCGAACATCTGCGGATCCCACGCGCAGGGGATGAGCCGGTCCTCCTGCATGGGGCGTAGCGGTGAATCCGAGCCCGCGCCGGGCGGCGCCACGACATTGTTGCCGTGGACCACATAGAGCATTCCGTCCGGCCCGAGTTTCACGTGATTGCGGCCGTGGCCGACCCCGCCGTCGGTGTGGAGCAGCTCGGTGACTTCGTCAAACTGGTCGTCCTTTTTCGCGCTGCGCAGACGCACGAGTGTCTTGCTGTTGTTCGCGTTCGCGTAAAGCGCGCCGTCGGCATAGAGCAGTCCGCGGCATTCCAGCAGCGCATCATTGATCCGCTCCACTTTCTCCACGCCACCGGTCGCGAGTGTCATTCGCAACAGGCCTTTCTTTTCGCCAGCGATCGTCAGCCGCCCCTGCGGATCGAAAGCCATCGACACCCACGAATCCTCGTCCGGCTGCGCCGAGCGCAGCAGCTCGATCTTGAAGCCGGGCGGCACCGTGATCGTCGCCGGGTCTGTCGCCGTGCCGGCCGCCAACGCGAGCTTCCAGTTGTTATAAGCATCCGGCTGGCGCGTGGTCGTGTCGATCGGATCGGCCACCGCGCTTGCGCCAAAGCCGATGCTGAACGCAGCCACCATCGATGCGGCGAGCGGCGCGGCGCGCATGTTACACGAGTCCTTTGATCGGTTCGCCGTCGTAGACGCTGTGCGGGCGATCGAGCGGATCGCGCCACTCGGCGGTGCGCGGCAGGCCCAGCGCCTCGTAGATGGTTGCCGCGAGATTTTCCGGTCGCTGCGCCGCTTCGGCAGGATACGCCCCGATTCGATCCGAGGCGCCGATGACGGCGCCGCCGCGCACCCCGCCACCCGCCAGCAGGACCGACTGGCACCCGCCCCAATGATCGCGCCCGGGCAGCTTCGCGCCGGGGATCGTGGTGATCCTCGGGGTGCGCCCGAATTCGCTGCCCATGACGACCAGCGTTTCGTCCAGCAAGCCGCGCGAATCCAGATCATCGAGCAAGGCGCTTACTGCGCGGTCCATCGGCGGCAGGAGATAATTCTTCAAGTTTGGAAACGCCGCCTGATGCGTGTCCCAAGTTTCGTTGTTCCCGAGATTCACCTGGATGAGGCTGATGCCTGCTTCCACCAGTTGCCGCGCCATGAGCAGCGACCAGCCGAAGCTATTGCGCCCGTAGCGATCGAGCCATTTCGGGTCGGCTTTGCTGAGGTCGAAAGCATCATGCACGCCGCCATTCGTGAGCAGCGAAATGGCGGCCTGCCGGTATTTGTCGAAGCCGGTGTCCTCGACGGCCTGGGCATAAAAGCGCGACTGGCTTTCGAGCGTGTCGCGCAACCCCACGCGGTTGAGCACGCGGTCCTCGCTCAGGCCTGCCGGCAGCGAGAGGTGCGGCGCTTGAAACTGTAGATGCGCGTCCTGCATCGGACCGGTGGCATGATGGAAAAGATATTCCGGGTAAGCTCCGTAGTGCAGCGGATGGTAGGGCGAGATCTCGAGGAACCACGGGTCGCGATTCCGGCCCATCTGCCCGCCAAACTGGCCGGGCAGCGCCCGCCCCGTCCGATGCACGATCTTGTCCGGAAGGACGATGGCCGGTGGCAGATTGTTGCGCGACGGAAGCACCGCACCGGCGACCGCGGCGATGCTTGGAAAATCCGTCTCCTTCGGCTTGTTGGGATCGAACCCCAGCGGCAATTCGCTGCGGCCCGTGAGCATGATGTGGTGCGCCCCGGAGTGATCGTTCGAGGGATGCGTCAGCGAGCGGACGAGCGCGTATTTGTGGGAGCGCTTCGCCAATTCCGGCAGATGCTCGCAAATGTGTGTGCCCGGCGTGCTCGTGGGAATCGGCTTGAATTCGCCCCGCATTTCCAGCGGCGCGTCCGGCTTGGGATCGAAGCTCTCGTGCTGCGAAAGACCGCCGGAGAGAAAAATGTAGATCACCGATTTCGCGCGACCGCGTGGCAGTGGAGTGGCGCCAGTGGCCGCGAGCGCGCGCAACGCGGTCACGTGGTTGATGCCGAGCCCCAGCAGGCCGATCGCGCCGGCTTGAATGGCCGTGCGGCGGGTCACGCCATGACCCGACGGATGACAGCACGCTGGGGAGCTCGGGTGCATGGAGGCAGAGGCTGGCAGGGAGTTCATGGCGTGGCAATCCTGCGGCAGTGGCGGATCGGGTTCATCCGGGTCAATCGTTCCAAAAAAGCGATTCCTTCGGCGCCGTATAGCGGACGTCCATTTCCGGCGTCTCGATGAGCGCGCCGTCGCCATGGAGCGAATCCACTGCGGCAATCAGCATGCCGGAGGTGAGCAGCGTGCGCTCCACCGGATACGGCGCGCGATTCTCGAGCACCATCCGCTGGATGTGGTGGACGAGCGGATTGAAAAAATCGGCCGTCGTCGCCACCGAACCCGGCATGGGCAGAAACATCTGGCAGGAAGTGATCGCACCGGTTTCGCCGTCGAGCCCGGCGTAGTTGAAGTCGCGAATGGACAGCATGAAGAGCGTCGTGCGAAAGCCGTCGCGATGCTCGATGAAATAGGCAAACGCCTCGGGAAAGACACGGCGCGCCCATTCGAAGCTGATCGGTGCGGATGGATAGCCCTCCTCCACGGGCAGGGTGTGGCTGCGGCTGAGCGCGGCGTTGAGCAGCCGCTGCGTCTTTTCCAGGCCCGCCACCCGCTCCCACATCTTCGCCCCGCGCAGCGCCTGTACACTGCGGATGCCGACCTCCCCGCCCCGCCGGCGCTCGGACATGCATTGCGCCGTTTCCAGTCCGTGAAAATCGTACTTCTCCACGCCGCCGTAGCCCGCGCAGACGCTTTCCACGAGCGGGGTGCCCCACGGCACATCGATGGCCGGCAGCCGCCGCGTCACCGGCAGCGACGAACCGGCGAGAAACGGAAACCCAAGGCGCCGCGCCTCCGCCACCATCGCCGCGCATTTCGGCCATTCGGTGGAGAGATGCTTGTCATTGAAGACCGGCACGCTGCGTCCGCTCGCCTCGAAAACCTTCACCACTTCCTGGAAAAACTCGTAGCGCGGATAGAGCGTCTGGCCTTTCTCGTTCTGCGGATAATTGCCGTGCTCGCCGATGATCACCACGCCATCGACCGCGAGTTTCCCGGTGCCGAGCGTGAGCGCCTCGGCGATCGTGTGAAAGATTGGGAGGTGGTAGCGCTGCGCGCGGCGGCGGGCGAGATCGCCGGCGGGAAATTGATCCACATAGAGCGACACGAGATCCACCGGAGGCGGCTGCCATTGCCCGGCCCATGGGTAACCGAGAGCGAGGCGATCGAGAAAATGTTGCGCGTGTGAATGCAGGGTCACCACCGTGCCGATGAGCGCGATCTTCTTGCGCACCGGCGGTGCCGCCGGGGCGGCACTCGCGGCCGCGGCCGCCGCCGCGGTGGTGAGCAGGAATGAGCGTCGGGTCCAGGGCGTGGGAGGCATGGGTGGAGAGCGCACGCTGCCGTGCTACCAAGCAAGACCTCCTCGGCCCGGTCAGTCTTTGGCCCTGTCTATCATTTCGGCGCTTTTTTCTCCCAAAACCACCAAAGCGGCAGAGCGGCCACGAGGGGCAGAAAAGCCGCCAGCACCAGGCCACGGTCGAACGAATGGGTCCGATCCGCCATCGCCCCGAAGAATTTCTGCGCCTGCGCCGGCACCACCCACGCCACCACGCCGGCGAGGCCGGTGATTTTTCCCTGGTGCCGCCCCGAGAGGTCCTGGGTGAACGCATGGTAAATCGGAAACACGCCCAGTGCCCCCGCGCCCGCGAGTAGCAGCACCAGCAAAAGGCCCCACCCCTTGTCGAGCAACGGCGTGAGCGCACACGAGGCGCAGAGCGCCCCGCAACCGGCGAACACCACCAGCCGCGCCGTGGCCACCGGCAACCGCCGCCGCCCGAGCCACACCGCCAGCGCCCCCGCGCCGAGGCAGCCGAGATCGGTCGCCACGTACCACAAAGACGTGAAATGAAGCGTGTCCGCTTCCGAGTAACCGCGCCCTTCCTGCAGGATCTTGGGCAGCCAGGCACGCAGGATTTGCCAGGTGGTATTGATGCTCGCGATCACGAAGAAGAGCACCAGCATCCGCCGGCTGAAAATGATCTGCCACAGGCCCGGCCCGGCGTTTCCCTCCTCCTCCGCGGAGGGCGTGTCGCGCGGCGCGGGCAGATCCTCCTTGCGGACCAGCGCAAACCACAGCACCAGCCACAAAAGCCCCGCCGCACCCACCACCCGGAACGCCACCCGCCAGGTGCCCGGCTCCGCCGTCAGCAGCCCGCTCATGATCAGTGGCGCCATGATCGCGCCCACCGACGTGCCGCTCTGGAGGACCCCGTTGCCCAGCGACCGCTCACGCGCATCGAGCAGCGCCCGCGTGGTGCGGATGCCGCACGGCCAGTGCCCCGCCTCGAAAAAGCCCAGGATCATCCGGCACCACAGCAGTTCCCGCTCATCGTGCACGAAGCCCGTCGCCAGCCCGGCGAGCGACCACATGGTCAGCACGCCCGCGTAGAGCCAGCGCACCGAATACCGGTCCGCCAGCCAGCCGAATACCACCGACCCCGCCGCGAAGGCGTACGCAAACACCGCCTCGATATTGCCGTACCTTTCCTGCGTGAGGTGAAATTCCCGGGTGATGCGCACGGCCGCATTGGCCAGCGTCTGCCGGTCCATGTAGTTGATCGCCGAGGCGAGCAGCAGCAGCCCGCAGATCGTCCACTTCCGCGAGGTCCCGCTCCTCCGCGGGCCTGGTTCGGGGGAAGGCGTCATCGGCGCGTCAGCCGTTCCAGGATTTGCCGTCCCACTGGATCACGCGCTCGATCATCGCCGCCACATCCTCCGTGAAGACGCGGAAGAGCGTCTCGCCTTTTTCCGCCGTGGCGAGATGCGGCTGGCCGATGTGGCCTCGCTCGGTGCGTTCCTGCGTGATCCAGCCGCGCGCCGCCGGGGTAAACGGCGTGCCAAACTCCACCGGCGGCGCGTTCCGATAATCGCCCACGAGCTGTGGCGCGAGCCGCAGCATCATGGAAGTCTCCCACTCGCACGCGTGCCCCATCTCGCGTTGCGCGAGCGCCGGGTTCGCCTCCCACGGGCGTGCGCCGAGACTCCAGTAAGTCGCAAAGAGAAAGAGCACATCGTCGCGCTCGCGGTGCCGCTGTCGCAGCTCGAAGACCGCCTGTCGCCCCGGCACATCGTTGCCGCCGTGCCCATTGATGAAGACGAACCGCCGAAACCCATGCCGGAGAAAATTCTCCGCCAATCCATTGAGCAGATCGAGATACAGGCGAGGCGCGGCCGAGAGCGTGCCGGCGAAATCGAGATGATGGTCCGAATTCCCCAGCCACGTCAGCGGCGCAAACAGCGCGCTCGCCTCGAACCGCTCCGTCACCCGCCGCACCACTTCACCGAGCAACAGGCTGTCGGTAAAGACCGGCAGGTGATGTCCGTGCTGTTCGAGCGCCGCCACGGGGAAAATGACCGGCGTATCTTTCGGCAAGGCGGCAATCATCGTCCAGGGGAGATCGGCAAGCTGCATCGCCCCAGTCTGCCAAAGGCGCTTGCCGTGTGGCCAGCTTCCGGTTTTGCCGCGCGGAGCCATTCGCGGTTAAATGAAGAACGCCATGTCCCCACGCCGCTCTCCCGCCCCGCCGCACCTCGTCGTCATTGGCGGCGCGAACACCGATTTCCTCGTGCGCGCCGCGCGCCTCCCGCAACCGGGCGAAACCATCACTGGCGAGGAGTTCGACCACGCCGCCGCCGGCGGCAAAGGCGCCAACCAGGCCGTCGCCGCCGCCCGCCTCGGTGCACGGGTCACCTTCATCGGCCGCGTCGGCGCCGATGACCGCGGCCGCGCCTTGCTGCGCCGCCTTTCCGCCGAAGGCATCCACGTCCGTCACGTCGCCCGGGACCGCCACGTCCCCACGGGCGTCGCGCTCATCAGCGTCGACGCCCATGGCGAAAAGCAAATCGTCGTCGCTCCCGGCGCCAACGCCCGCCTCACCGCCGCCGACATCCAGCGCGCCGCGCCGGTCATCACCCGCGCCGGAATGGTCATCCTGCAATTCGAGATCCCCATGCGCGCGAATCTCGCCGCCGCCCGCCTCGCCCATCGTGCCGGCGTCCCCGTTGTTCTCGATCCGGCGCCGGCGGTGAAAAAACTGCCGAAGGAATTGCTGCGCTATATCACGGTCCTCCGCGCCAACGAATACGAGGCCGAAGCGCTCACCGGCATCGTGGTGAAGAATCGCGCCTTGGCGAAAAAAGCCGCCCTCCGCCTGCTCGAACTCGGCCCCCGCGCCGCCATCATCGCCGCCGGCCAGGGGAACCTGGCCGTCTGGCGGGAAGGCGCCGTAGCTATCCACGCGCTGTGGCTGCCGCGACTTCCGGTCAAAGCGATCGACGCCACCGGTGCCGGCGACGCCTTTGCGGCCGCTCTCGCGGTCGCGCTCGCCGAAGGCCAGCCCATTCCCCACGCCGCTCGCTTTGCCAACGCCGCCGCCGCTCTGGCCACTACCCAACTCGGTGCCCAGCAAGCCCTCCCCAAACGCATTGCTGTCCTGGCGCTCCTCCGCCGCGCGCGGCGGTCACCTGTTGTGTGAAAGATCCTTTACGATCTGGATGTAATCCTTGAGCGGCTTGGAGTGATTGTCCGCCCGCCACGCGATGGTCGACTCGCGACGGAGCGGCGGGGAGAGCGGGCGAAAGACCACGCCTTCATGGGGCAGCCCGGTGATTTGCTCGGGCATCAGCGTCACGCCCAAGCCGTCCGCCACGAAGCGGATCGCCGTCGGTTCCGTGTCGGCTTCCTGGAGAATTTTCGCGGGGAACCCGGCGTCCTGACACGTCTGGAGCAACCATTCGCGCGCTCCGGGATGCGTCTTCGCCGACATGCCGATGAAGAATTGCGACGCGAGCTCGGGGAGTTTGACCTTGGCCTTTCCGGCGAGCGAATGGCGGGTCGGAAGGGCGACAAGCATCGTGTCGTAGGCAAAGCATTCGGAGAGCAGATCGTGGCCGGAGAGGGCCGGACGCAGCCCCACAAAACCGAGGTCGATCCGGCGGCTGTCCAGGGCCTGGAATTGCTCGTCGCTGCGCATATCGAACAGGTTCAGCGCCACTCCCGGGCAGAGCTTGCGGAAAGCGCCCAGCGTGGCGGGCAGCAGCCCGTAATGAATATTGGCGACGTAGCCGATATTGAGCTGCGAGCTTTCCCCGCGATTCATGCGCTGCACCATGGCGACGCTTTCGGCACACATCGCGAAAAGTTTCTTCGCGTCGAAAAGAAACGCGCGTCCTTCGTCGGTCAGCGTGATGCGATTGCTGGCCCGGTTTAGCAAACGCACGCCGATTTCGTCCTCGAGGTTGCGCACCTGCCGCGTCAGCGACGGCTGGGCAAGCCGGAGTCTTTGAGCGGCTTTGGTAAAGCTCAGCTCATCGGCGACCGCGATGTAGTACCGCAGATGACGAAGCTCCATGGGCGGAGCATCGTGCAAGGTATAGCCAATAGCTATTACCAATGTGACAAATAAAAACGCCCGCTTTCCGAGGAGTAGGCGCCGCGGGCGTCCGGGTGCATAGCTTTCAACTATGGAGCGGTTGCAGCAGAGGTATTGGCCGGCGTGCCAGATGGAGCCGAGAGTAACGAGGGGAAGATGGCGTCCCTCGATCGGCCTGCCGATATATGAATCATCCACTCCCCCACTTCCCTCTTTCCCAGACCGGCATTCCCCTGATGCCGCCCTCGCCTGGCATTTCCTGGATGCCGCTCCCCGAAGTGCTCGCCGGTACGGCTGCCGCCGTCCTCAAGCGACTGCCGCACAAGGACGAAACCTTGGGCTCCCGCTTCAACCTATGAATTCCCAGGGCCCTCCCGTCCCCCAGATACTACCCCTGGCCTCCCCAGGCTCAGGTCTTGCGATCACTCGGCAGGAAGAGGCGCTCAAGGCCGAGCAGGATACCCGCATCGAACAGGCGGAGGCGCGGGCGGAACATGCGGAGGCCCGTACCGAGCAGGCGGAAACTCGCACCGAGCAGGCCGAGAGCAGGACGGAGCAGGCCGAGACCCGGACGGAGCACGCCAAGGCCCGCACCGAGCAGGCCAAGGCGCGCATCGAACAGGCGGAGATGCGGACCGAAGAAGCGGAAGCGCGCACGGAACAGGCTGAGACGAGGACGGAAAAGGCGGAATCGCAGAGTAACCATGCGATACGTGCTTCAGAAATGAGTTATCGGCGACTATTTGAAGCGGCGAAAGACGGCATCCTGATTTTGAATGCCGATACCGGGCAGATTACCGATGTGAACCCATTCCTGATCGACCTTTTGGGTTTCTCTCACCTTGAGATGGTCGGCAAAACGGTCGGTGAACTGAGTCCGTTCAAAGACATCGAGTCAAATCAGGTCATGTTGCAGCGATTGCAGGAGAACGGTTATGTCCGCTATGAGGACCTGCCGCTGGAAACGAGGGATGGCCGCCGCATCGCCGTGGAGTTCGTCAGCAATGTTTATCTGGACGGCTCCCAAAAAGTGATCCAGTGCAACATCCGCGACATCACGGAGCGCAAACGTGCGGAGGGTGAAATCCACCGACTCAACGAAACGCTCGAGAACCGTGTCGCCGAACGCACGACGCAACTGCAGGCCGCCAACGAGGAGTTGGGGGCGTTCAGTTATTCTGTCTCCCACGATCTCCGCGCGCCGCTGCGCCAGATCATGGGTTTCGTGAAATTGCTGGAACAAGACATCGGCACGACTCTCCCGGAAAAGGATCTGCGCTATCTGAACATTATCTCCCAGTCGACGGGGCGGATGGGAGAGCTGATTGACGACCTGCTGGCGTTCGCCCGAATCGGTCGCGCCGAATTGAATAAGACGGAGGTCGCTCTCGGCGACGCCGTCCGGGAAATCCTCGGCGATTTGAAGTCGGAAACCAAGGAGCGGAAGATCGTCTTCGAGATCGCCCCGCTGCCCACGGTGTGGGCCGATCGCGCGTTGCTGCGCCAGGTACTCGTCAATCTGCTCTCCAACGCGGTCAAGTTCACCGGCGCGCGCGCCGAGGCGAAAATCGAGATCGGTTGTGCGCCCGAGGAAAACGGCGCGACCGTTATCTTCATTCGCGACAATGGCGCCGGCTTCGATCCACTCTATGTCAAGAAACTCTTCGGAGTTTTCCAGCGCCTGCACAGCGAGGCCGAGTTTGAAGGCACCGGCATCGGCCTGGCCAATGTGCAGCGGATCATCTTTCGGCATGGCGGCCGGGTCTGGGCCGAGGGAGTGGTGGACGGCGGGGCGACCTTTTACTTTTCCATTCCCAAAAAAGAAGGAGGAGCCAATTAGAATCCCCGTTCCACCGATCAAGAATATCCTGCTGGTGGAAGACGACCTGCGGGACATCGAACTGACGCTTGCCGCCTTGGAAGAGCAGAATCTGGCCAACAAAGTCTTCGTCCTGCACGACGGCGCGGACGCCCTGGATTATCTCTATCGCCGGGGAAAATTCGACAGGCGCGAAGGCGACGATCCGATCGTCGTGCTGCTCGACAACAAGATGCCCAAAGTCACTGGGCTCGAAGTGCTGAAGATCATCAAGGCGGACGAGATCTTGAAAGTCATTCCCGTCGTGGTGCTCACGTCGTCGCGGGAAACGTCGGACCTGGTGGAGTTTTACAAGCACGGCGTGAACTCTTATGTGGTGAAGCCGGTGGATTTCTCCGAGTTCATCACCGCGATCCAGCAGCTCGGCATTTTTTGGGCGGCGGTCAATGAACCCCCCATTGTTGGCCCATCCAAAGCCGCCAAACTGCCGGGAAGACGCGTCCTGGTGGACTCGGCAGTGCCTTCACTCTGAATTGCCATCCATAGCCGGAAGCTATCGCGTTTGCGAACGGAGCGCGGCTCATCCTGGAGTACCTGCGGAACTGCGGCGGAGACATAGCTTTCAAGTATGGGGCGGTCGCCGGGGAGGTATTGGCCGCGCGCGCCCAATTCATCGATACTTCAGCAGGTTCGCAACAGATGCGGGGGAGGCCTTGTATTTTTTTGGAACTCAGAACGCCAGATATGAACAAAGCCGCCAGCCATCTCACATCCTCGCAGAGGAATATCGCCGGGCAATCACCACCGCCGCCGCCGCCGCCGCCGTGCGCACATCAGTACGAAGCAGTCACCCGCTACGAAGGCGTCGTTTTCAAACATTGCACCAAGTGCGGAAGACAGGAGGCCAAGTGAGCGAGCGGAAACGCGGGGATCTCCTGCACAAGCTCGCCAGCGGCATCGAGGGCTTCGACGACATCACCATGGGCGGATTGCCGGAAGGGCGCACCACGCTGCTCATGGGTGGGCCCGGCTGCGGCAAGACCGTCCTCGCGCTCCAGATCCTGGTCAACGGCGCCTTGCATCAAGGCACGCCGGGCATCTTTGTCGCCTTCGAGGAGAATGCGCGCCGCGTCTCGGCCAATGGAGAAATGTTCGGCTGGGCCATGCCCGAGCTGGAGAAAAAGGAGATCTATTTTGTCGACGCCTGCATCCGGCCCGGCGTCGTGCGGTCCGGCGCTTTCGATGTCACCGGCTTGCTCGCCGGCCTGGAGGCGAAGGCGCGCGCCATGGGCGCCCGGACGATCGTTTTCGATGCCATCGACGTCTTGCTCAGCATGCTCGACGATCCGGCGGCCGAGCGCCGCGAGCTTTACCGCATCCACGAATGGCTCGCGCGCCAGGAGTTGACCGGCATCTTCACCACCAAGGTCGAGGACAATCATCCGTCCACGGCCCAGCGCTACGGCTTCATGCCTTTCATGGCCGATTGCGCGGTGCTCCTCAGCCAGCGGGTCACCGACCGCGTGGCAGTGCGGACCGTTCGCGTGGTCAAGTACCGCGGCTCGCCGCATGCGCTCAACGAAGTGCCGTTTGTCATCGGACCGGCCGGCGTGGAAGTCGGCTCGTCGAACGGCGTCCATCCCGAATCACAGCCTTTTGAGGAACGCATCTCCACCGGTATCGAACGGGTGGACGACATGATCGGCGGCGGTCTGTATCGCGGCACGAATATCCTCATCACCGGCAGCTCGGGCGCGGGCAAATCGATGCTCGCCGGCAAGTTCATCGAGGCCGCGTGCCGCCGCGCCGAGCGGGCGCTCTTCGTCTCCTTCGATGAAAACTCCCGCGACATCGCCCGTGACCTCGCCACCGTGAACATCCATCTCGCCCCCTACCTCGCGAGCGGCCTCCTGCGCATGGAAGCCATCCGCTCCGAGGCCGCCTCCTCGGAGGAACATTTCATGCGCGTGAAGCGCCTCATCGCGGAGCAGGAGCCCCGCTGTGTCGTCGTCGATCCGCTCTCCGCGCTCGCCCGCGTGGGTGGCGGGCTGGCCGCGCGCGCCGTGGCCGAGCGGCTCATTTATCTCTGCCGCAATGCGGGCATCACCCTGCTTTTCACCAGCCTCCTGGAAGGCGTCGACCCGCATCTCGAGACGACCACGCTGCATATCTCCACGATCTCGGATTCCTGGATGCAGATTTCCTACGCGCTGCTCGATGGCGAACGCAACCGCGCCCTGTCGATCATCAAGTCGCGCGGCTCCAAGCACTCCTCCCAACTGCGCGAACTGATCTTCAGCGACACCGGCATTTCGCTTGCCGATCCTTACACCGCCGGGGGCGAAGTCCTCATGGGCACCCTGCGCATGGAGAAGGAAAACGGCGTGCCCATGGACGGGCGCCAACCGATCTCCGCGCGCGCAGATCACGAGGAGCGCCGCGTATGAACGAGCCCGTCCCAAACGCCGACCTGCCCAAAGGCGCCTATGTTTTCCGCCTCTATCTCGCCGATGGCGCGCCCAATTCCGTGCGGGCGCTGGCCAATCTCTACGCCATCTGTCGCCGGCATTTCCCCGAGAGCCATCGCATTGAGATCATCGACGTCTTGCAGGAACCGCTGCGCGCGCTCGAGGAGGGCATCCTCGTCACGCCTACGATGGTCAAAGTTTCCCCCGAGCCGGAACTGCAAATCATCGGCAACCTGAGCGATGAAGAGGAGGTCTTGCGCGCCCTCGGCCTGCCCCAGAGGGAGCCCGCATGAGCGCCGCCGTCGAAACTTATTCCGCCGTCCCTCGTGGCGGCAAGGAGCTCGGCTTGGGGCTGCGCCTCGCGCATGCCGAAAATGCGCTCCACGCCCTCTCCTCCGGGCAGGTCGACGCCATCATCACTCCCGACGGCCGCGCCCATCTGCTGCGTCCCGCCCCGGAGCAGGCGCGGCAAGCCGAACGGCGGCTCAAGGCGATTATCGATAGCGCCGTCGACGCCATCCTCGTCGTCGGCCGCAGCGGCGGCGTCCTTTTCCAAAGCCGCGCCACCGCCCAGCTGCTGGGCTACGAAGCGGGCAGCCTGGTCGCGAAGAATCTTTTCCAGCTCGTCCATCCCGAGGATTTGCCGGCATTCTATTCCGCGTTCTTCAACGTCATCGAGGATTTTCGCGACGCGGTCACTGTGCAGTTTCGCCTCCGCCATCGCAATGCCCTGTATCGGACACTCGAAGCCAGCATGGGTAAATTGTCCGAAGGACCCGATGCCCAGGTCGTGGTGATATGCCGCGACGTGAAACTCGGCGAATCCACGCGGGAAGAAGCCGCGCAGAAATTGCTCACGATTGCCGAGGCCGCGCAAACCAAGGACCGGTTTCTCGCCATGCTTTCCCACGAGCTGCGCACTCCGCTCGCGCCCGTCCTGCTCGGCGTCCAGGAACTCCACGAGGACGACCGCTTCACCGATGCCCGCCCGACCCTCACCATGATCCGGCGCAATCTTCAGCTCCAGGTGCAATTGCTGGGGGACCTCATCGATTTCACCATCGTCGGGCAGCATAAAGTCCGGCTGCACCCCGAATCGATCGACGCCCACCAAGCGGTCCGCTTCGTCCTGGAAATCTGCCGGGCCGAAATTGCCGAGGCGCGCATGAAGGTCATCCTCGATCTCCGGGCCGCAGACAGCACGGTGCTGGCCAGCTCGGCGCGCCTCCAGCAGGTCATGTGGAATCTCCTCAAGAACGCCGTCAAATTTTCGCCCCGGGGAGGCAGCATTTCCATTGTGTCCGCCAACGATGCCGGCGGCGACCTGATCTTGGAGTTCATCGATGGCGGCGTCGGGATCGCCCCTGAGTTCCTGCCCCTGGTCTTCAATGCCTTTCAGCAGGGAGAAGTCGCGGCGCGTCCCGTCTACGGCAGTTTCGGCCTCGGCCTCTTCATCGCCAAGGGGCTGGCTGAGGCGCAAGGCGGCAAGCTCGCCGCCTTTAGCGAGGGACGCGGCAAAGGCGCCACCTTCCGTCTCACTCTCATCAAGGCGTCGTCGAATGACTTCGCGCAGCCTAGTCACGAGTAACTCCACTCTCGCGGTTATTACCCATCACTCCACTACCTATATGATCTACCATTTCACCCAGTTACCGACTCCCCTGGGCGACCGGGCGCAGGGCGCTTTCTCCGATGAAGAACTCATGAAAATGATCCAGGCCCGGAGCGCCGACGGCCTCGGCTTGCTCAACGACCGCTACGCCTTGCTCATCAAGAGTATTAGCATGCAGATCCTCCACAACGATGCCGACACCGAGGACTTGCTGCAGGATGTCTTGCTGGAGATCTGGAACCGCGCCGCCAGCTATGATTCGCAAAAAGGCAAGCCCCTCGGCTGGATCGTCACCCTCACCCGGCGCCGCTCGATCGACCGCTTGCGCCGGCGCGACACCTATGTGCGCGTCGAAAACCGCCTCACGGAGGAACTCAAGGCCGGCGCCGAGCACTGGAGCCACGTCTACGAGGACATGGCCCTTCATGACATGGGAAAATATCTCAATCGCGCGCTCGCCGGCCTGCCCAAGGCCCAGCGCAACGCTCTCAAGATGGCCTATCACAAGCAGATGACCCAACGCGAGATCGCGGCGCGCACCGGGATTCCTCTCGGCACCGTCAAGACCCGCCTGGAACTCGGCCTCCGGAAAATGGCCGCTTCCCTGCACGGGCAGGAAGACTTGATCGGGGCGTCGCGGCGCTTTCGCCTCGGTGAATATAATACGAAAGCTACGGCCAGTACGCTCGCCACGCCGATATCTGGATAATGAAACATTCATCCCTTAAACTAATGAGCGCCGCTGCCTTGGGCCTGACGCTGATCACCGCCAATCTCACCTTCGCCCAGACCACCGTCCAGGAAACGACGACCACCAACTCGGCTGGCACCATCAGTGAATTCGGCCCGGAAACCATCGTCATCCGTTCCACCGCCGCGGCCGAACCGCTGCGCTATACCTATAGCAAGACCACCACGTACGTGGACGAAAATGGCGCGCCCGTCTCCATGGAAACCGTCAAGTCCGGCCTCCCTGTCACCGTCTACTACACCAAGGTCGGCGACCGGTTGATCGCGTCCCGGGTCATCGTGAAGCGCACCGCGGCTGTCGTCGTCCCCGCCGCTCCGGTCATCGAGAAGAAGACTACGACTACGACAACCACCACCGACAAGAACGAGAAGTAATTATCCGCCTCCTCACCCCCTATTATATGAAGACCATTCTCCTCTGCTGCACCGCCGCTGTCGCCCTCGTGGCTCTTTCCGCCTGCGAAGAAGGCGAGCGCGATCACGACCATCATCACGATCACGACCGTGGCCAGACGACCAGCACCACCACGACCGAAGAAACCCGCGTGCGGCAGCCGTCCGTCGGCGTTGGCGCCACCACCGAAACACGGACGATTCGCTCCTACTGATCCCCGCCTCCTTCCCGAGCTGAACTTAGCGCGCTTCCCCGGCGCGCCCGCGGTCGAAGCAGACAACTGCTGTCGGCCGCGGCCCAGTCGGCCCGGCATTCGTCAATCCCATCGATCCCGCCGATTGGAAATCCCGACTAAGAACTAAGAACTAAGAACTAAGAACTAAGAACTAAGAACTAAGAACTCAGAACTCAGAACTCAGAACTGATTACTAACTACCAACCACTCATCCCATGAACCCCGCTTCCGACTTCGAAGACAAACTCACCGACACCGCCGCTAACTTGCAACACAACGGCGAGCAAGCCGCGGAAGATTTGTCGTCGCGCGCCAAGGACGCCTGGCACTCCGCCCAAGGGCAGGCCCAACAAGCGTTGCACGAAAGCTCCGAATACCTCCGGGAGAATCGTCTCCCGGCCTTGATCGGCGCCTTTGTCTGCGGCCTCTTCCTTGGTCGTCTTTTCAGCCAGCGCTCCGCGCCCACCTTCACCGAGCGTTATATTGCCGAGCCCGTGCACCGCTCCCGCGACATGCTGCTCGCCCTCCCTCTTGCCGCCGTCGGCGCCATGTTCACCCGCTACGGCCGCACCGCCGCCGCCTCCGTCAAAAAAGCCGTCCACCGCTGACCGCTTCCCCCGCCGCGGACGCGGCGGAGGCAATGAAAGTGATACGCGCCGAAGGCGCCCCTCACGCCGTCAGCGTCACCGGTCCCGGAGGGACCAGCGAGATTAGCCGGTGGCGTCAGCCACCGGAACCAGCAACCAAATCCCGCCAGCCCTGAAGGGGCGGCAGATAGCTGTGACTCTATCTCCGGCACCCCTGCCGGGGCGCTTCCGTTTTTTATCGTTAGTCCGGTGGCTCACGCCACCGGCTAATCTCCTTTGTCCCTCCGGGACACCCCTCCGCGCCGGCTTGCGCCCGGCGGTAATTTCCCTATCGTCCCGGTTCTCCCTAGACGAAACATGAACCGCGCGGCGTTTCCGGTTGGCCTGCTTTGCAGTGTCCTGATGGCGGCTTTTTCCCTCGACCTCAGAGCCGGGGAGCCGGCGGCCGACCCGAACGCGAACCCTGCGGCCAACTCCGGGCAGGCGACGAGCCCGGGAGAAAAGGAACTCGATAAACGGCAGATGCTCCAGATCTGGAAGGCGATCATGGAATACAAAAAGGCGCACGGCCAGGTGCCGGACTATTTGTCGGACCTCGTGCCGGACTATCTGCCGGACAAGGCGGTGCTCGTCTCGCCGCTCGAGCCGAAGAAACGCATCAGCGAACGCGACCCGAAGCTGCCCTGTTCCTATTCCTACGAATTTCGCGCCACCGAATTCGCGGGCGGCGGCCGGATGTTCCGCGACGTGAAGGAGGAACAGATGAAAGAGTTCGGGCCCGTGGTGCCGATCCTGCGCTGTGGCCTGCACGGCGGGCGGATGAATGTCAGCTACTCGGGCGATTATTTCGAATCGCCGTTGATCTGGGAGTCATCGCCCGCGGCGCAGGAGCTCATCAAAAAGCTCGGCGTGGGGCCGGGATTCGACACGGGAGATTTTGCCGAGCTGCAGGTGGTGGACGAGCAGTCGGGCGCCGCCCTCGCCGGCGCGGAAGTGCGGCTCACCCAGCGACAATATCATTTTCTCCCGCTGCCGGATCGTACGCTGCGCACTGATGCCGAAGGCAAGGTGCGCATCCCGCTCGGGTCGCCGCAACCGCCTTCCCGCCAGCTCACCGTCGCGGTTTTCAAGGCCGGTTATTTTGCCCCGCCGGAGAAGTGGCGCGAAGAGACGCTTCCCACGCAGAGGACCTGGCGCATGACCGCGGCCAGCACCATCGGCGGCGTGGTGCAGGACCACGACGGGCATCCACTGGCCGGCGCCCGCGTCGCCGTGATGGCCGCCCCGGGCACCGTCGTCCTCGATCCGGCGCCGGGCTTCAACGACGCGGCGGACCCGTCCCTCTCGTCCCTGGTGCCCGTGGACACTTACGTGACGGATGCGCAGGGCCGCTGGCACTGCGAGAGCGTGCCCAAGGATTTCGTCAAGCTGCTCCTCGCCGTGAACCACCCGCTGGCCTGGGAGACGCGGTATCGCACCGGCGCGCAAGAGCCCACCCCCACCGTCGATCGCGAGGCGCTGCTCGCGCAGACCGCCGAGCTTCGCCTGGAGCCACCCGTAGCGATCCAGGGCGTGGCCCTCGCGCCCGATGGTTCACCGCTGGCCAACGAGGAGGTGACCGTGGCGCCGGCCTGGCGGCAGGTGTCCGCCAACCAGCCTGAATACACCCAGTGGCTTTTCCTGCGGGACGCCCTGCAACACCAACTGCCAAAAAACGTCCAGACCGACGCCACCGGCCATTTCACCGTCCCCTGGCGCTACCCGGCCGACCTGCTGCTCTCCGTATCGCCGAAGAACCTCGCCCAAGTCGCGCGCGCCGTCACCGTCGCCCCCGGCCTGGAGCCCATCCAACTCAAAGCCACCACGCGCCGCCGGATCACCGGCCAGGTCCACGACAGCAACGGCCAGCCGGTGCCCAAGGCGCGCGTCACCTTCATTGGCTGGGCCGATGCCACCCTCGAGCAAGAGGTCGCCACGACCGATTCCAAAGGCGAATTCACCTGGGACACCGCCCCCAGCGACCAAATCGGCCTCACCTTCACCGCCAACGGCTTCTCCCCCTCCACCGAGTGGATCCCCGCGGACAAGAAGGACGCCGTGCAGGTGGAACTGCGGCGCTAGCCGTCATTCTCAAAACCTGTCATCCCGAGCGAACCATTCTCGCCTTGCCACGATAGGAAGCCGCTGTAAGCTTACAAACCATGCCTGATCAATCGTTTGGGGATTTCGTGCGTGAGACGCGCGCCAAGGTTAACCTGAGTCTACGGGAATTTGCGCGTCAGTGTGAAGTGTCGGCTCCCTTTATGTCGGATGTAGAACTAGGGCGGCGTTTTCCCTCGGAAGATGTGATGGAAAAGATGGCCAAGCTCCTTGGCGTATCGGTTGAGAAATTGAAAAACCACGACCATAGAGAGTCAGTGAATGAGTTGAAACGTGTCATAGAGGACAACCCAATGTTGGGATTCGCATTTCGAGCTGTTGTTGGTGAACTGAAACGCGGCACTTTATCACCGGATGAATTGGCAAAAATGCTGAAGCGTCGTCGCTGATTTCGGAATGACGCTTGCCACCCAAGCGTGGCGCTTTTTCGCAGCGAACGGCGACAAATAAACGGAGCTTCAAAAAAAGG
This sequence comes from Chthoniobacter sp., assembly GCF_040003245.1. Taxonomy (NCBI): domain Bacteria; kingdom Pseudomonadati; phylum Verrucomicrobiota; class Spartobacteria; order Chthoniobacterales; family Chthoniobacteraceae; genus Chthoniobacter; species Chthoniobacter sp. The sequence continues at coordinate 4,136 of NZ_JBDUCX010000027.1, read as the reverse complement.
TTTAAATTCCGCTTGAACTGTTAGCTTACATCGGCTTACATAGGCGTATGCAAAATCAGCGTACTCCAAACGGGCCTGCCTCCACGGCAGGCGAAACCTCATGTCACAGTCCTGCGCGGTGGCCTGCACTTGTCAGTGATGAACTTGTGTGGTCACCCCAGCAGGTCGTTCACGTCCAAATACTCAAAGTGCTGGGAAACGTTCCGAAGGATCACCGCCTAGTTCGTGATCATAATTCACCCGACGATGTTGTTCTCCAAGATGACCAGACGGTAAATCTTGCTGACGGCAACGTCTTTTATTCGGTCGCTCAATGCGAGCTTCACGCTCGCGTTCACTGTACGACCAAAGCAAAATTGGCCTACGTAGTCGATGATCGCGCCGAAATTGCGACTCAAGAGGAGTTTGCTGTTTCAGACTTCCGGGAGTGGTTCAGTCTGGATCCCAGTACTCAGTTGTGGCGCGACTTTGAATCGCCTGTGGACGAGCAGATCACGCTCGGCCAAGCCGTCAAATTCCGCGACGGCCCCGCGTTCATTACGAAATCTCTGCGCAAAGCTCTTGAGATTATCGTGAACCACAAGCCGTTCGACGAATCAAATGGTGTAAAGCCGCGTATGTTTGCGTGGGAGATTGCGGCTTTGGTCAGCAAGACACCCCGCAATACGGAAGTCTGGCAGCGCAAACCGAGCCCGGACCGCCAGTTAAACCTTGATGAAGAGGTGGAAATCCATGGCTGCGAGGTCTTCGATGTGGTCAAGGATGTCAAAGGTGGTTTCGAGAGCGCTCGCGTCGAACGCGAAGTCGAGATTCTGCGGCGAGGGGGCGCGGAGGTCACATTGTTGGCCGGGGCGGCTCCCGCGCTCATCTACCACGGATTGCGGACGCGACCGGGCTGCTTGCCACCGAACAGCGAGGTGCTTGTGGCGATTCCGTCGGCCTATCCGGGATCAATGCTAGACGGCGCATGTTTACCAGCCGACTCACCCCTCATCGGTCGCGTTGAGGGCCAGTCGCAAGGTATGTTGGAATTCGGCGGAAAGAAATGGTGCCTCATCTCTTATCATCCGCACAATGGCGGCGGCGGGCCGCCTTGGGATCCGAGCGTTCATGGGCTCCACACGTATGTGGACGAACTCCTTGCCTGGCTCTACCGCGCTCGATGAACTTCACCGACTGTAATTCCTCGAGTCGGTATGCCGTCTTGCGTTTGACTGAGCAAAGTCTCCGTGACCTTGAAACCTTGCTCTTTCGTCGGTATCCGCAAGAAGAATGGGCGACGTTCATTCGCTTCGGTTACAGACGCACTACCTGGGGCTTGGTGCTCACGCTTGTTGACCTCATTCCGCCCGACGCCGGCGATCTCGATGAAGGGAGCCCAATTGTCGTGCTTAAGGCGCGCTACTCGCGACGCGCTCTCATTGCCGCCGAGAACGGAGAACTGGCAATTGGAGTTATTCATTCTCATCCAAAAGGCTGTCACGTCGCTCCAAGCTCACTGGACGATGAAATGGACGACTACTTCGCTGGGGAGTTTGCCGCATACAGTGGTGGCGCACCGTACGTAAGTGCCATTTTCGCCCGTGATGAGATCGGTCACCTTCAGGTCAGTGGGCGTATTGTCGATGGCGATGACGTGTTGCCATTGCGCGAGATGTTCGTGGTCGGAACACAACTTCAGCGCTTATCCTCTCCGCTCATCGCGGCGGCGCCGACAACGGTGGAGATGCCCCTTGAGTCTCCGACTGCCAGATTGGAATCCGTCTATGGCGAGGCTTCTGCAAGGATACTCCGGGAATCGACAGCGGGCATTGTCGGCTGCAGTGGAACGGGTTCTCCTGCAGCGCATGTCCTCGCTCGTGCGGGAGTGTGCAGGTTCGTGCTTGTGGATTTCGATGATTTCAGCCCGTCGAATCATGAACGTTTTCACGCGAGCACATGGAAAGACTGCATCGCGACAACGCCGAGGAAAAAGAACGTCATGTTGGCGGAACTCATCCGTAGCATCAATCCGAACGCAGAAATCGTTCTCTGTCAGGGAAATGTCCTCGACGAACATGTCCTAGATGAATTGCTTCGATGCGATTTCTTACTTGGCTGCACTGACACTCATCATGCCCGTTTGGCCCTCAGCGAATACGCCATTCACTACAATCTGCCAGTATTGGACACCGGCGTGTTGATGGAGGGTGAATACGGTATTATCAACTGCCAGACGATAGAGGTTACCGAATACGGCCCCGCGCTTCCTTGTGCCCTTTGTGGTGGAACAATCAATACGCAACGCTTGAACGTAGAATTGATGTCGCCTCAAGCGAAGGCGCAAGCAGTGAAAGCGGCCGAATTGGCGAATGCTAAAGGCCTCGATGGAACACAGTATTGGAACGGAGAACCTCCGACGCTCCCAACCGTTGGTTATCTGACGACAACGGCAGGCGCCCTTCTTGCGGGATATGCTATCGGGAAGGTAACAGGTGCATTCGCGACGCCCGCGTCGAGGTTCCAATTCGATATCGGTTTTCCTCACCTTGGTTACGTAGCCGTCCCTAGGCGTTTGCGAACGACATGCCGTTGTGGAACACTCGGCGGTTGGGCAGACCAGGCACGCGCCTATCGAAACGTCGCACGTCCTGATCACTTTGCGGAACCTGAATTTGCAAGATTCCCCAAATCAGGCTGACCACGCTCTAAATCAGCGGCAAAGTTTCCAGTTGCCACGTGTCCCAGCAAGCGGTACCAATGTACTCGTGATGCGCTATGGCCACGCATAAACCCCTTCCCCCATTCCGCAGCCCCATGGAAAAAGTTGTGCGCAACATCGCGAAGGCGTATGGTGAAAAGCCAAGGGCCGTCGAGGTGAAGATGGTTGGTGCAACAGATGTGGAACACTTCGTCAAAACCATCGAAGAAGCCCGAAAGAAGCCTCGGAAGACCCTCTTGAATTTTCCTTAGTTTGTGGCATGGGGAGGTCGTCGAAATTGTGCAAAGTTCGGATCGAGAGCATCGAACCTCCGTTCTCCAATTTTGATTTCGTTGACGACCATTTCGCTGGGGGATTTCCAATTCGGCGGCTTTTCTCTCAAGCTCGCGCTCGTAAATGTCGGACTTTGGTGCTCGAGGAGATTCGCGCATCAGGAGCGGTTGCAGACGAAAATCGCGAAATCCGGCGGCTGTATCCAAAGTACAAAATGCGAGCTTTGGTGCGAATTTCCTTTTGGAAATCTAAGCTGCGTAAGAGTCGCCTCACTGCAGTTAAGGACGATGATTGCGTTGGCTATGCGCTTTTAAAGCGTGAGTATTGCCCCAACCATCCGCGGGGCCCTGAGTATGAGGACTCGTGGCATGTTTTCGAAGCAGTCTTCTCACGGCCCGAGCATCCGCACAACTACACGCCGTGCGATCAGCAATTTCATTTCGCGCTTGGCGGTCGTCAAATTCACATCAACGGCGTACTCTATGGACAGCAAAACGGCCTTAATAAGGTATGCGCACAGGTCGCGCTACGTAGCCTCTGTGCTACGTACCTTCGTGACGCAGAATTGACATATAGCAAGATTAACCAACTTGCTGGAGGTACTGCTAAATACACTCCACATGGCGGCTTGGATAAGAATCAGATCCGCTCTGTTCTAACAGGTCTTAATATTCCGTTTTTTGATTTTGATTACACTGAACTCGCAGAATCTTCAAAATCACCGGAAACTCAACTGCCGTTCCAGCGTATAATATACAGCGGTATTGAATCTGGAACCGGAGCTTTGCTTGGTTTCACTATGAGCGGCCCTGATGCCGGAGGGCTGCGACACATTATCCATTGTTACGGGCACACGTTCAATGCAGATACGTGGGCAGCCGTAGCTGATGGAGACTATTTTCATGTTGGTGAAGTTATTAAGCACATACCAAGCGATGCTTGGATGAGTAGTTTCATCGCGCACGATGATAATTACGGCTCAAACCTTTGCGTGCCAAAAACTTACTTGCGTGCCGATCAGGCAAATTATGCATTGCTGCTCTTGCCGATGGGGTTCCATTACAACGGAATTTATGCAGAAGCTGCAGGTTCGTATTATTTTTCTTCTCTAGCCCGGATATTTCATCCTTTCTGCAAAAAGTTAGCGAAGTCCCCGCGGTAA
>NZ_JBDUCX010000384.1:0-3711 GCF_040003245.1 Chthoniobacter sp. | reverse complement strand
ACAAGCGCAAGATGTGGAGAGTCGAGCTCAACGAAGACAACGCCGTCGAAGCCGATCGCATGTTCACCATCCTCATGGGCGACGTCGTCGAACCCCGCCGTCAGTTCATCGAAGATAATGCGTTGAACGCCCGGTTGGACGTGTAGAGATGCCGACGACCACGTGCGCTTTCCAAGTGCGAATCAGAAAACAGCCGGAAGTGGTCATTGCCGATTTTAATCTTTCGCTATGAACCCGGAGACTTTTCCTCCCGCTCACGGAATCCCGATGGAATTATTGACCGACCGCGGTCTGCATGAGGCGTTTCTCGAAGTCGTCGAAGATAGTCGCCGTGAAGGGCTGCCGGTGGTCATCGACCGCAACGGCAGCGTCGCCGAATTGATGCCGGATCAACTCGGCAGCGAAGTCCAGTTTGCCCGCAACCGCATCGCCGAACTCTCCGCGGAGATTGCCAAATTTCAGCGCTCGCCATTTTCGGTGAACGAAACGCCTTAACCACCCCCGCCCCACTTTCCCATGCCCAACCTGAACCCCAACGAAAAAGTCCATCCGGTCAATGTCGCCGAGGAGATGTCGAAGTCATTTCTCGACTACTCGATGTCCGTCATCATCAGCCGCGCGCTGCCCGATGCGCGGGATGGGCTCAAGCCTTCCCAGCGCCGCATCCTCGTCACGATGAATGACCTCGGTGTGTTGCCGAATCGCAAGCACATCAAGTGCGCAAAAATCGTCGGCGACACGATGGGCAACTATCACCCGCACGGCGATCAGGCGATCTATCCCACGCTCGTTCACATGGCGCAGCCGTGGGCCATGCGCGACATGTTGGTCGATGGCCAGGGCAATTTCGGTTCGGTCGAGGGCGATCCACCCGCGTCCATGCGGTACACCGAGGCCCGCCTCCGCTGGCTCGGCGCCTCGCTCATGGACGACATGGACAAGGAGACCGTCGATTTCGTCCCGACCTACGACGAGCGGTTGATGGAGCCAGTCGTGCTCCCCGCCGCCTTCCCGAACCTCCTCGTCAACGGCGGCACCGGCATCGCGGTCGGCATGGCCACGAATATCCCGCCGCACAATCTCAGCGAGTGCATCGACGGCATCTGCGCGCAGATCATCAATCCGAACATCACGCTCGATGAACTGATGGTCTTTGTGAAAGGCCCCGACTTTCCCACCGGCTGCGCCATCCAGGGCGGCGCCGGGATTCGCAGCTATTTCGAGGGCGGCCGCGGCGCCGTGCGCGTGCGCGGCAAGGCGGGCATCGAGGAAGTAAAGGGCGGCCGCGAGCAAATCATCATCGCCGAGATTCCCTACAACGTGAACCGCGCGGAACTGGTGAAGCGCATCGCGGAGCTGGTCAACGACAAGGTCCTCACCGGCATCAGCGACGTCCGCGACGAGTCCGACGAAAACACCCGCGTCGTCGTCGAACTCAAGCGCGACGGCAACCCGAAGGTCATCCTCAACAACCTCTACAAGCACACCGCGCTGGAATCGTCCTTCAGCGTGAACATGCTGGCCATCGATCACGGCCGGCCGCGCCTGCTCGGGCTCAAGGACGCCATCGCCTGCTATATCGAGCATCGCCGCGAGATCATCCTCCGCCGCACGCGCTTCCTCCTGAACGCCGCGGAAGTCGAAGCCGAGAAGCTGGAAGGCTATCTCATCGCCCTCGCGAACCTCGACGACTTCATCAAGATCATCCGCGATTCGCGCGACCGTGACCACGCCAAGGCGCGCCTCCTGGAGCTCTCCTGGGCGCAGGGCGCCGTCGAACAACTCGGTATTCTCATTCGCTCCGAGGCCCGCATCGTCGATGGCCAATACAAGTTCACCGAGAAACAGGTCGGCCACATTCTCGACCTGCGTCTCTATCAGCTCACCGGTCTCGAGCGCGACAGCATCAAGGGCGAGTACGACGCGCTCATCGCCACCATCAAAGACCTGATGGACATCATCGCGAAGGAAGCGCGCGTCCTGAAAATCATCACGGACGAACTGCGCGAGATTCAGAAAAAATACGGCAGCGAGCGCCGCACGCAGATCGTCGCCGCCGAAGGGGAGATGGCCATGGAGGACCTCATCGCCAACGAAGGCGTGATCGTCACCCTCACCCACAAAGGCTTCATCAAGCGCACCGCCGTTTCCGCCTATCGCGCCCAGCGCCGCGGCGGCAAGGGCGTGATCGGCATGACCGCCCGCGAGGGCGCCTCCGAGGAGGATGACGACGATTTCGTCGAGCATCTCTTCACCGCCACGACGCACGATTTTCTCATGTTCTTCACCACGGATGGCCGCTGCTACGTGGAGAAGGTCTACGAAATTCCCGAGGGCACCCGCACCAGCAAAGGCCGCAGCATCGCCAACTTGCTCGAGCTGCGCGCCGAGGAAAAGATCGCCGCCACCATTCGCGTCCAGGGCCAGAAGACCGTCGAGGAAACATGGGCGGACAAGCTGCACATCGTCTTCGCCACCCGCAGTGGCATTGTCAAGAAGTCGAACCTCAGCGATTTCAAAAACATCCGCAAAGGCGGTATCATCGCCATTCAAATCGAGGAAGGCGATCGGCTCATCGATTGCAAACTGACCGGCGGCCTCGACGAGATCGTGCTCATTACCCATGAGGGCATGAGCATTCGCTTCAACGAGGAGGAACTCCGCGACCAGGGCCGCAACACCGTCGGCGTCTGGGGCATCCGCCCGGACAAGGGCGATTTCGTCGTCGGCGCCGCGCTGGTGAACAAGGATGCCATGCTCCTCGTCGCCGGCGAAAACGGCCTCGGCAAACGCACCACCTTCGAGGAATACCGCATCCAATCGCGCGGCGGCAAAGGTGTCATCACCATGAAGACCACCGAACGCACCGGCGGCGTCGCCGGCGCCCTCACGGTGCGCGATGCGGATGAACTCATGCTCATCACCAACAAGGGCAAGATGGTCCGGACGCGCGTCGCTGAAATCCGCGAGACGGGCCGCAACGCCCAGGGCGTGAAACTCATCGACCTCCGCGAGAACGAATCCCTCCAGGGAATAGCCCCGGTGGTCAACGATGCCGAAGACGAGCCGGAAGAGGAAATCGTCTAGATAGCGGCCGGAGGTCGCTGCTCCGTCAGCGCCCCGATTGCATCATTTCGTTTCCGCAGTTAGCTTCGGGCGTGAAGACCCTCCTCTTTCTGCCCGGAATTCTCGCGGCCTGTTTGCTTACCGCGTGCGCCACTCGACCCGATACCTCGCACTACGTCTCCCTCGGCTCACACCGCGGTTACTACATCATCGAGCCCGGCTCGCCGTTGCAGGAGAAGCTCGGCTACGGCCTCGCACCCGTCTCCGACACCGCCGATCCCCTGCACCGTGGCTACGGCAATGACGTCATCGCCTTTCGCTTCAACCGCGCCGGGGTACTGATCGCCCCGCCAGCCTATATTGCGCAACTCAAGCCGGATGGCGACAACACCCGTCGCCTCGCTCGTCTGGTCCAAGGCGTGAGCACGCGCTCCCAAATCGAGCACATGTTTCCCCCGGGCAATCAGCGTCTCATTCAGCCCGATGGCGGGCTGCTGGTCTATCACGACGTCGCCGTCTACAACGCGCTGGAGCAAATGACCCAACCCGGCTCACGCTAGGCCGTGTTCACAAATTGCGCGCGGCGACCACCTCGCGTGTCATTCTGAGCGGAGTGTAACGGAGTCGAAGAACCCCGTCGCGCTA
>NZ_JBDUCX010000203.1:0-12545 GCF_040003245.1 Chthoniobacter sp. | reverse complement strand
CTCCCGAAAGAAAACGAGAAATGAGAATTCTGCTGGTCGATGACGATACGGGCGTAATTCAGGCCCTGCTCGCCATCCTCAAGACCATGCCTGGTCACGAAGTGAAGGTCGCGACCAATGGCGGAAAAGCCCTGGAAAATGCCGCGGCCCTCGGCGGCGTGGATCTGCTCATCACTGATGTCGTGATGGATCCCATGGATGGCTTCACGCTGCGCGACCACATGGTCTCGCGCTATCCGGACGTGCGCACCATCCTCATCAGTGGCTACGATCTCAGCGACTATCCCGAGCAGACGAAGGACCACCAGTTGCTCACCAAGCCGATCGATTCGGAAGAGCTGCTCGCCGCCATCGCCCGGGAAATGTCCGCGCCCCCAGCCGAGCCCGAGCCGCCGGCACGCCCGGCGGCTGCGGTCCCGGTGCCCGTCCCTTCACCGATGTCCGTGGTGGATCAGCCCACGATGCGAATCGAGCTCCCACCGGAGCTCCGGTCCGGTCCCTCCGCACCACCCTCCGCGCCCGCGGCACCGAGGACGGTCAGCGTTCCGCAACCCAGCGCCGTTCCGCCCCCCACTGCACCGGCGACCGTCCGTGTCTCCAGCACCACGCGGATTCAGCCCATTCCCGCACCCTCCGTGCCGCAAGCCAATGTCCGGCCAGTAGCCAGGGCGGCCACGGGCGTGCCAGCCGCACCTCCGACGGTCGTGCCGAAAGCCAAACCCACGGCCCCACCGGCTCCGGCACCGAAAGCCAACCCCACGGCTCCACCGGCTCCAGCGCCGAAAGCCAGCCCTACCGCCGTGCCTTCGGCCGTGCGCACCGTCAAGGCGACCGCGATACCAGCGGCCATGGCCGCCCCGAAAGCGGTCTCGGCCGTGCCGAAGGCCCCCTCAGCCGTCCCCGTGCCCCGCGCCGCCGCCCCGCCCCCGCCTCCGGTGGACCCGGCTCCGGCCCCGGAACCGGTCGCGCCCGATGACCTCGGTGAACTCGCCGGCCAACCTTTTGGCGCTTATCTGATCGACCGGAAAATTGCCGAAGGCCGCTGGGGGACCGTTTATTTCGCCGTGCAATTGTCGATCAATCGCCCGGTCGGCATCGAAATCCTCGACGCCAACAAAGCCAGCGACGACCTGACGCGGGAGCGTTTCATCGCCGACGCCCGCGCCAAGGCCCAGGTTCAGCACCCTTCCATTCTCGCCGTTTACGAGGCGGGTGAAGCCGATGGGCGCTACTTCTACGCGCACGAATATGTCGATGGCAGCACCCTCGCCGTGCGCAAGATCGCCGGCGACCGCCTGGATGAGCCGACCGCGTTGAAGGTCCTGCGCGTCGCCGCCGAGGGCCTCGCCTACCTCACCTCGCATCACATCCCCCACCAGACGCCCGATGCCGCGAGCATTTCCGTGGGCAACAATGGGCAGCCCCACCTGGCGAACCTCGCCACCCAGGGCGCCGATGAACAGCCCACGCCGGAGCAGGAAATCCAAGCCCTCGGGCGTATCATGCTCAGCGTGCTGCCGGCCATCCAATCGCTTTCGCCCGGCTTCCGTGATTTGCTCAAGGGCATGGTGCAGACCGGCACCGGGGCGCTCACTTCCTGGGGCCAGGTGTTGCAAGGGATCAAGGCCATCGAGCCCAAGGTGATCCCCGTGGAAGCCGCGAAAATCAGCGCCCAGGACCGCGCGGCCATCGCCGCCGTCGAGCTGGCGCGCAAACAGCAGAAGCGCGCGCTTTATTTCAGCATCGCCAGCGTCATCAGTCTCGTCATCCTGATCTGCGTGCTGGTCTATTGGCTCTACTCCACCAACGAGCGCGGTCTCGACGAGCAAGTCGACATCCCGGCCGGCGAATTCCTTTTCGCCAATGGCGAGACGAAGAACCTGCCCGAATTCTGGATCGATAAATACGAAGTCACCATTGGCCAGTACGCCAAGTTCGTGAAATTCCTCGAGAACCATAACACCGCGGAATATGACGACCCGCGCCAGCCGCGCATCAAGAACGCGGCTTTGCACAAGCCGGAGAACTGGGACATCTATTATCGAAACGCCGTCGCGGGCAAAGCGGCCCATTCGGTCAAGATCGATCTGAACTGCCCGGCCATCACGGTCGATTTCTGGGACGCCTATGCTTACGCCAAGTGGAAAGGCCGCGAACTCCCGACCGAGGTAGAATGGGAAAAGGCCGCGCGCGGGATCAAGGGCTTCACTTATCCTTGGGGCGAGGAGTTCGATCCGAAAAAGGTCAATTCCGGCGCCGACTTCAACGAGGGCAACCCCGCCGCCAAGGGCGCCATCGACGGCTTCAACTTCTGGAATCCCGTCGACAAGATCAAGGGCGACAAGAGCCCCTTCGGCGTCATCGGCATGGCCGGCAACGTCCGCGAATGGACGAGCACTTGGGATCCGGCGAAGCATCGCCCGGTGGTCAAGGGCGGCAGCTACCTGTCGAAAGAAGTCCGCCTCGACCAACGGGCCGAAATGGATCCCGGCACGAGCATCGAATCTATCGGTTTCCGCACCATCAGCCATACCCCACCACCCGCCAAGAAATGAAGTACCTCCGCCTGCTCCTTTTCCTTTGCCTGGCTACCGCCGCGCACGCGCAGATCACCGTCAGTTGCTCCCTCAAGCAACGCTTTCACCTGCTCTACGAGCCGGTCATTGCCACCGTCAATGTCACCAATTTCACCGGTCACGATATTAACCTGTCCGACACGCCGCAGTACCAGTGGTTTGGCTTCCGGATCACGGGTGACGGCGACCGGATGATCCGGCCGCGCAGTCTCAATTATCATCTGCCTCCGCTCAACGTGAAGTCCGGCGAAACTATCAAGCGCAGCGTCAATCTCAATGAGCTCTACGAGATGGGCGAGACCGGCACGTTCCGGGTCCAGGCTTCCATCTATTACGACGGCCTCGACAAGTTCTTCACCTCGAAGCCCACGCATATCGAGGTCAATGAGGGGCATCTCATCTGGCGCAAGATCGCCGGCATCCCCGAGGGCCAACCCGCGGCCGGCCAGATGCGTATTTTCTCCCTGCTCTCCCATGAAGTCGGCGAGTCCAACAACCTCTACGTGCGCGTCGAGGGCCAGGATGATGGCATGGTCTATTGCACGTTCCCGATCGGCCGCTTGCTCGACAACGTCGCGCCCCAGGCCGAATTCGATTCCAACGACAACCTCTACGTTTTGCACCTCATCGGCATGCGCGCCTACGTGCTGAGCAAGATCTCGCCCTCCGGCGAATTTGGCGGGCAGACCAACTATTCTGCGCCCAAGACCCGGCCGACCCTGCGTCGCACCGCCGAAGGCGCGCTCCAGATCATCGGCGGAAAGCGCGAAGGCTCCGTGGCGCAGAATAACATCCCCGCCGTGATCCCGAAGCTCTCCGATCGGCCGCCGGGTTTTCCGAAGGAATGAGCGCGGGCTCATCCCGCCGCGCCCCATGCATCTGCTGAAGCGACCCCGCCGCCTGCGTTCCACTCCGGCCCTGCGCAATCTCGTGCGCGAGAACGCCCTGCGCGTCGAGGATCTCATCCTGCCGCTCTTCGTCAGCGAAAAGATCTCCGGACGCGTCCCCGTGGTCAGCATGCCCGGGGTCTTCCAGTTGTCGGAAAAGGAGCTCGTCGCCGAGGCGCTGGCCGCCCACGCGGAGGGCATTTCCGCCGTGCTTCTTTTCGGCATCCCGGAGAAAAAGGATGAGCAAGCCTCGCAAGCCTACGCCGAGGACGGCGTCGTGCAGCGCGCCGTGCGCGCCCTCAAGGCGGCCCGCCCGGAACTGCTCGTCATCACCGATGTGTGCCTCTGCGAGTTCATGAGCCACGGCCATTGCGGCATCACTCATTTTCACGGCGACCAGGCTTTGGTGGACAACGACGCCTCGGTCGAATTGCTCGTCCGCACCGCCGTCTCGCACGCGCGCGCCGGGGCCGATATCGTGGCCCCGAGCGACATGATGGATGGCCGCGTCGGCGCCATTCGCGCCGGCCTCGATGCCGCCGGTTTCCAGAACGCGATTTTGATGAGCTACGCGGCCAAGTTTGCCTCCGCGCACTACGGCCCCTTCCGCGATGCCGCCGAGAGCGCGCCTGCCGCCGGCGACCGCCGCACCTATCAGATGGACGCCGCCAACGCGCGCGAAGCCTTGCGCGAAACCGCGCTCGATATCGAGGAAGGCGCCGACATCGTGATGGTCAAGCCCGGCCTCCCGTATCTCGACATCGTCTGGCGCGTGAAAGAGCAATTCGGCCTCCCCACCGCCGTCTACAACGTGAGCGGCGAGTACGCCATGGTCAAAGCCGCCGCCCAAGCCGGCTGGCTCGACGAACGCGCCACCGTCCTCGAGCAGATGCTCGCCTTCAAGCGTGCCGGCGCCGATCTCATCATCACCTACTGGGCCCGCCAGGTCGCCGGGTGGCTGGCGTCCGGAAAATAGGCGTCCCACTCCGGCTTGGCGCGCCAAGGACGCGAAGGACGCCAAGAAGGCAAAGAACAGGCTCTCGCCCACAAACCTTGGCGTCGCTGGCGTCCTTAGCGCGACCATGACCTCCCTCTCACCTGAAAAAGCCCGCGAACATACTCTCCGCAATTCCGTGCCCATTCGTGTATTTCGTGGCCCCTCCACCCTTTTCCTCTCCGCGTCTCCGCGCCTCGGCGGTTCGATTTCCGCCGCCGTCGCTTCGTCACTCCCCTTGGATGTTCGATGTTGGGTGTTGGATGTTCTGCCTTTAGGGCGAGATTTCACCATTCCCCATTTGCGCACAGCCGGGCACGCTGTTAGAACCTTCGCACTTTTGCCCCGGTGAAGCCGGGACCCCGCTACCATGCCCAAAGATTCCACGCTCCATAAAATCCTCGTCATCGGCTCCGGCCCCATTGTCATCGGGCAAGGCTGCGAGTTCGATTACTCTGGAGTCCAGGCGTGCAAAGCCCTCAAGGAAGAGGGCTACGAGGTCATCCTCGTGAACTCCAATCCGGCCACGATCATGACCGATCCGGAGTTCGCGCATCGCACCTACATCGAGCCGATCACCCCCGAGGTGGTGGAGAAAATCATCGAGGCTGAGAAGCCCGATGCCCTCCTGCCCACGCTCGGCGGCCAGACCGCGCTGAACTGCTCCATGAAGCTCCACGAGCTCGGCGTGCTGGCGAAGCACAACGTGAAGATGATCGGCGCCAAGCCCGAGGCGATCAACAAGGGCGAAGACCGCCAGCTTTTCAAGGAAGCGATGATCAAGATCGGCCTCGATCTGCCCCGCTCCGGCACCGCCCACACCATCGAGGAAGGGCGCAAGGTCATGGCCGAGATCGGCACCATGCCGCTCATCATCCGTCCGGCGTTTACCCTCGGCGGCAGCGGCGGCGGCATCGCCTATAACCGGGAGGAGTTTGAAACCATCGTCGCCCGCGGCCTCGATCTCTCGCCGGTCAGCGAAGTGCTCATTGAGGAATCGCTCCTCGGCTGGAAGGAATTCGAGATGGAGGTCATGCGCGACCGGGCGGACAACTGCGTGATCATCTGCTCCATCGAAAACGTCGACCCGATGGGCGTGCACACCGGCGACTCGATTACCGTCGCCCCCATCCAGACGCTCACTGACCGCGAGTATCAGATGATGCGCGACGCCAGCTTCGCCGTCATCCGCGAGATCGGCGTCGAGACCGGCGGCTCGAACATCCAGTTTGCCATCGAGCCGAACACCGGCCGCATGATCGTCATCGAGATGAACCCGCGCGTCTCGCGCAGTTCCGCGCTGGCCTCGAAGGCCACCGGCTTCCCCATCGCCAAGATCGCCGCTAAGCTGGCCGTGGGTTACACGCTCGACGAGGTGAAGAACGACATCACCCGCGAGACCCCCGCCAGCTTCGAGCCGACCATCGATTACGTCGTGGTCAAAGTCCCGCGCTTCACCTTCGAGAAATTCCCGCAAGCCGATCCGGTGCTGACCACGCAGATGAAAAGCGTCGGCGAAGCGATGGCCATCGGCCGGACCTTCAAGGAAGCGCTGCAAAAGGCGTTGCGCTCGCTGGAGATCAAGCGCTTCGGCCTCATCGGCGACGGCGCGGACAAGACCGACGTGGACGACGACACGCTGCGCACGAAGCTCATCGTCCCGAATGCGGAGCGCATCTTCTATCTCGGTCTCGCTTTCGCGCGTGGTTGGACAGTCGACGACATTTTCGAGCTGACGAAAATTGATCGCTGGTTCCTGGAGAATATCCGGGAGATTGTGGAGGCGAGCAGCAAGCTAGCGTCTTCGGAAATCGAAGAATCAATCGCGAGTGTGCAACGTTGGATTCACGGGAAGGGCAAAGATGCTTCGGCCAAAGAACAGCTTGAGACGCGTGCGTGGCTTCACAAACTGAAGAAACTCGGATTTTCTGACCGCCAGATCGACGCCGCTCGACCGGGACTCGGAGCAACCTATGCGCGGGAGAAGCTTTCCGTTTCTCCCACCTACCGCCTCGTCGATACCTGCGCCGCCGAGTTCGAGGCTTACACGCCCTACTACTACTCCACCTACGGCGACGAGAATGAGCGCCGCGAGAGCGGGAAGCAGAAGATCATTATCCTCGGTGGCGGGCCGAACCGCATCGGGCAGGGCATCGAGTTCGACTACTGCTGCGTGCACGCTTCGTTCGCGCTGCGGGAACTCGGCTTCGAGACCATCATGGTCAACTCGAACCCCGAGACCGTCTCGACCGATTACGACACCAGCGACAAGCTCTACTTCGAGCCGCTGACGCTGGAGGACGTGCTCAACATCTGCGAGCAGGAGAGCGAAAATCTCTTCGGCGTGATCGTGCAGTTCGGCGGACAGACGCCGCTCAACCTGGCCAAGGGCCTCGCTGAGGCCGGCGTGCCGATCATCGGCACTTCGCCGAAATCCATCGAGATCGCGGAAGACCGCAAACTGTTCGGGGCGATGCTCGACAAGCTCGGCATCCGCCAGACCGCCGGCGGCACCGCCGTGACCGAGGAGGAAGCCATCACCGCGGCCAACGCGGTGAGCTATCCCGTGCTCGTGCGGCCCAGCTTCGTGCTCGGCGGCCGCGGCATGCAACTCGTGCACACCGAGGCGGACCTGCGCAAGTATGTGCGCGAAGCCATCGAAGCCAGCCCGGGCGCCACGCCGAATACCGCGGCCAATCCCATCCTCGTCGATCACTTCCTCGAGGACGCGCTGGAGGTGGACGTCGATTGCATCAGCGACGGCGAGACCGTCGTCATCGGTGCGATCATGGAACACATCGAGGAAGCCGGCATTCACAGCGGCGACAGCGCGTGCTCCATCCCGCCCTTCTCGCTCAAGGAAGAAGTGAAGGCCGAGATCACCAAGGCGACCAAGGCCATGGCCAAGGAGCTGAACGTGAAGGGTCTCATGAACGTGCAGTTCGCCGTGAAGGACGACGTCGTCTATGTGCTCGAAGTGAACCCGCGCGCCAGTCGCACCGCGCCGTTCGTCAGCAAGGCCATCGGCGTCCCGCTGCCCAAGCTCGCCGCCAAGATCATGGCCGGCAAGACCCTGCAGGAACTCGGCTTCACCCAGGAGATCATCCCCCCGCATTACAGCGTGAAGGAAGCGGTCTTCCCGTTCATCCGTTTCCCCGGCATCGACATCATGCTCGGGCCGGAAATGAAATCGACCGGCGAAGTGATGGGCATCGACCAGAATCTCGGCCTCGCCTACGCCAAGGCCCAGATGGCCGCCGGGCCCGCGCTGCCCAGCAAAGGCAACGTCTTCATCAGCCTCGCCGATCGCCAAAAGCCGAAGTCCATCGAGATCGCGCGCGGCTTCGCCGACCTCGGCTTCAAGATCTACGCCACGAGCGGCACCGCCACCGCGCTCAAGGCCGCGGGCATCCCCGTGCAAAAACTCTTCAAGCTCAGCGAAGGCCGCCCGCACGCGCTCGACATGATCAAGAACGGCGAACTCGCGTTGGTCATCAATACCCCGAGCGGCAAAATCTCCCGCGAAGACGAAGTGAAGATCCGCAGCACCGCCACCGCCAATCGCATCCCGGTAATCACCACCCTGCGTGCCGCCAAGGCCAGCCTCGACGGCATCCGCGCGCTAAAGGAACACGGCCTGAACGTGAAGCCGTTGCAGGACTGGCACGGGCGCTGAGCTGAAACTCAGCCCGGCAATCAACGGCTGACGCGCTTTTTCGCGTGCGGCGCGCGAGACTCGCTTTTCGCGGGCTTCAGACGAGCTTCATTGTGGTTCGCTTCGACATTCTCAATGTGCACGAACGGTGTGCCCGTGTCGTCTTTACCGGCCTCCATTGCCTTGCGCGATTTAGCCGCGATCTCCACGTAAAGATCGCGAATACGCGCCAGATCCTCGTCGTCGAGTTCCTCGAGATCCAGCAACGCCGTATGTGCGCCATTAGCCGCGCGGATGAGTTCATCCAGCTTGATCTGGATCGCGTCGCTGTCGCGGTTCTGGGTGTTTTGAATGAGAAACACCATGAGGAAGGTGACGATCGTAGTGCTGGTATTGATGACCAGTTGCCAGGTGTCACTGTACTTGAAGAGCGGGCCGGTGATGGCCCACACGAGGATGGTGGCCCCCGCCACAACGAAGGCCATCGGCTTGCCGGTGGCCCGGGCGGCGGCCTTCGCAAAACGGTTAAACCAGGAGCGACGGTTCATCATACACAGAGGAATCGAAGGACAGCGGCGAAGTGCGTGTCTCCCCTTGCGGATGCAAAGGCGGCGGTTCGCCCTACCTTCAACTCGCCCATCCCGAGCGCAACATTCCGCCGCAGCGAGAACGCCATTCCGGCCTCTTCGGCAGAAAATTCACAAACGGCTTAATCGCTTCCACCATCCGCCCTTGCACCGCAAAAGCCGGCCACCAGAGCCTCTACCTTCTGGGAAGCGGTTGACATTGGCCGTCCCATCACGCTTGTTTCCGGACGGTTTTCCCGCCGTCTCCCTCCCCATTCGGCGAACGGCGAGCCGCCGCTTTTCCGGCGCTAGAAATACTTATGCAGCGTTTACCGAAGGCTCTTATTTGCCTGCTCACCTCGCTGGCCACGGCGGCGATGGCACGAGCGGAAATCGTCCCGACCCGTCTCGATCGGTTCGTCGCCGTGCCGAATACCCCAGCCGTGCTGCAGTGGAGCGGAGCCAATCCTTCCGCCTCCGCCGCTTACACGGTCTACAGCTATACGGGAGCGACCTACGCCACTGGCCAGCAAACTTCGGCGGCGGACGGCTCCCTCTCTCTCACGCTGAATCTTCCCGGCGGCTACTACGAAATCGGGTTTGCCGGCGGGACCAAACGTTACGGCCTCGTCGTGGCGCCCTTGCCGCCGACCGCCGTCGATCCCTTCTTCGCCGTCGACGGCGCGCTTTCCTGGCTGGCGAGCGATGCCAGCGTCCGCAATGACTTCCTCAATATCCTCCAGCGGGTGCACATCGGCACCGTGCGGGAGCGGCTGGGTTGGGACGCGGTCAACCCCTCCCTGGGCGCCTATTCGTTCCAAGCGGACAAAAACTACGACACGCTCCGGGCGAGCTACGTGGCGCACGGGCTCAAGGTGCTGGAACTCTTCTACACCACGCCCGCCTTCATGGGTTCCACCACGGCGAATCCTTTCCCGGCCGATTACGTCCTGGCAGCGGATTCCTGCGCCACCCTGGCCCAGCACTGGACTGCTGCATGGGGGTCGCTCGAGGTCTGGAATGAGCCCGATACCGGCAACTACTACTTCGCGCGAGATATGTCGGCGGACCAATACGTGCCCCTGGCCAAGATCTTTGCCTTCAGCCTCGCGGCGCAAAGCCCGCAGACGCCGCTCGGGGGCGGCGTGCTGAGCGGGTACAATCAAGCCTACCTCACCCAGGCGCTCGACAACGGGCTGCTCGACCAGACCGACTATCTCAGTTTCCACGACTACTCCACAGCCACCGCGCTGGAGGGCACGATCGGTTCCTTCCGTACCACCCTGAGCGGGCGGACGCGCGCGGCGATTCCGCTCTGGATCACCGAATGCGGCTGGAAATGGACGGCCGGCACGGACCGCCCGGTGCTCGCCGAGGACCAGGCCAGCGCCCTGCAAATCACGATGAAAGCGATCGAGGCGCGGGCCTGCGGCGTGGCCCGTTACTTCCCCTTCGTGTTCCCATTCTATGTGGAGGGCGCAAACAACTTCGGCATGATGGGCCAGGAAGGAACGCCCCTGCGCTCGATGGCGGCTTACACCGAGGCGATCGTGCAGCTTTCCGGGGCGACTTACGTGGGCGATTTGCAAGGCTCCCCGATCAAGGCGCGCATTTTCTCCCTCGGCACGAGCGGCTACTGCATCGTCTTTTTCAGCGGGCAAGTGAGCGCCGGCGCCACGTTTCTACCGGGGCAGACCTTGACCGTGAGCGGGGCCTACGGCATCGACGGGCGCGCGCTCACCGTGGGCGGCGGTGGCTCCATCCCGATTCCCGATGGCCTCACCTACGTCACCTTGCCCGCGGGCAGCCTCGCCCAGTCCGCGATCAATACCGGCACCACCGCCATGAGCCTCACCACGCAGGCTCACCAGACGCTGCCGGCGCGCGGCCCGCTCTCTCCCCTCGTCCTGCAATACCCCATCCCCAGCAACGTCACGGCGGGCAAGCTCGGCTACCAGCTCACGGCGGCCCAGATGGCGAGCCTGCCGCTTTCCTTTGCCGTGACCAATCTCTCGGCGAGCAGCCGCGACGCGACGCTGAACATTCTGGCCAACGGCGTCACCACCACCAAATCCGTGACGGTGCCGCCGCGCGGCAAATCCACGGTCAACGCCAATGTCGCCATCACCTCTCCCGACGGCACGGTGCGCGTGACGGGGAGCGACGACCTGGGAGTAGCGGTGTCGCCGATGCAGTTGCGCTTCTTCACCGAACTGAGCCTGAGCGACTATCTCGCTCTCTATCCAAACAACAGCCGCGTGAACATTACCCCGGCCAGCCAGTGGGTGGCGCAATCCGCGGGCAGCGTGGTCCTCTCCAATGGCAGCCCCACCACCACGCTGCACATGGATTTGAGCTTTGCCGCCGGCGTGACCGATCGCTGGGCCTATCCCCAGATGAACATCGCCCTGCCGCAAAACCCCAGTTGGGTCGGCCTGCAGTACATCCTCATCCGCGCCCGCGCCGGCCAGTCCTCCGCCGTCCGGATCTTCCTCGTGGAAAGCAGCGGCGCCTTTTATTTCACCGCCAACCCGATCATTCCCGCGGATGGGCAATATCATACGGCGCTCATCCCTTTTTCCGCCCTCACGGTCGCCGGCGGCCATCCCGCCGACCCGGACGGCAAACTCGATCCCGACCAAATCACGGCCATCCAGATCGGTATGAATTCGGATACCACGACCAATACGCTGGACGTTTCCGACTACTACATCGTCACGACGCCGACGGTCGGCATGGCCGTCGAGCAGCCCGCCGGCACCGCGCTGACGAGTGCCGCCAGCACCATTGATTTCGGAGCGGCGGTTTTGCAGACCAACAGCACCCGGATGTTTGTGGTGCGCAATACGGGGACGACCACCCTGACTGGCGTTTCTGCCGCTGTCACCGGAACCAATGCCGCCGACTTCGGAGTGACGACGTCTCCACCGGTCACAATTGCGGGTGGTGGCACCGGCACGTTTGTCGTGACTTTCTCGCCCGTGCAAAACGATGGACGCACCGCCGTTTTGCACGTGGCGAGCAGTACCGCGGGTGCCAGTGCATTCGACATCCACCTTACGGGTTTCGGATTCTCGATCACCGCCGCCGCCCAAAATGTCAGTGCCGCCGGGGCGACCCTCCAAGGAATGTTCAACCCGAATGGAATCGCGACGACCGTCTATTTCCAATACGGAGCAACGACCAACTATGGCGGCACCACGACGACGCAGGACATCGGCAACGGCAGCTCGAACGTGAACTTCAGTGCTCCCTTAAATGGTCTCACGGATCGCACCACCTACCACGTGCGGGCGGTCGTCGTAGCCGGAGGAGTCACCACCTACGGCGTTGATCAGACATTTACCACGCCCCAGTCCGTCCCGGCGCTGCCCATGTGGGCCTGGGTCGCTTTGGGCGTCGTCCTTTTGATCGCGTCGAGCCGGCAGCTTCCGAAGCGGCGGGTGTAGCAACTGTATTGTTAGGAGGAGGTGAGAGGGGGAGCGGGGGAGCGGGGGAGCGGGCAACGCCGCCAGCAGGACTTGCTGGCCGGCCGGATCGTTAGGCAGACGGCGTCGCTGGCCAGGCCAGGCGAGGTCGAGGTGGAGTTTGCAAACATCAGTATTGACGTGGATTTTGGTGGGAGTGCTCATCGACTCAGTCTTGTCATGCGAGCGCGAGCGGACCGGCGGCCGGACCACCCGGCTCAAGGCAACTGTTCAAGTTCAAACGGCAGGACCGCGCCGGAACCTTGCTACACACGACGGCTGTTGCTTTCGGGCACAATGCCCCCGGGCGCGTGGCCCACGCGCCGGGTCGCCACTGCGAACCAAATCAACGCCCGGCGCGTGGGGACACGCGCCCTACACCGGGAGCAACGCGACCTAC
>NZ_JBDUCX010000026.1:0-38164 GCF_040003245.1 Chthoniobacter sp. | reverse complement strand
GGTAGCGCTTGCTCAGCGGTTCGGTCGCGGCGGCGACGGCCTTGGCGTAATCGTCTTGCAGTCGGATCATTTCCCGGGCGAGGTCGCTCTCGGCCAGCAGGGGGCTGGCGGAAAAGACGACACATCCGAGGAGGACGAGATAAGGGCGGGTTTTCATGTTTGTTCTGGGTGGGGAGGGGAGGAGGACAACTCGTCGTGACAGTTGCGCGGCATCATTTCACGGATTTATCCTGCTGAAAGAAAACGATCCGGCCGGCGAAGTGCCGCGCCTGGGGATCGGGAAGTTGCATAGTCACGATGAAGCGAAAGGCGGGGAGATCCTCGTCGTTTTGAATCACATCGACGGACAAGAGCAACTGGTGTTGCGGAAGCCAGACTTCCGGCCGGACCCAGAAGGCGCGAGTTTCCGTCTGCAGATAGGGCCGGATCCGCGGCATGAGATCGGGGAAGGCCACTTCCTGGACCTTGTCCCCGCTTGCGAAATAGAGGTTGGTCACCCCAGTGCGTTTAGTCTCGCGTTCGAAGATGGCGACGAACCTGGAGTCGGGACTCCACAAGCACATGAAATGGTCGCGATTTCGGTTCGCGCTCAGGCCCATCACCGAACTCACCCCGTGCGCAAAAAGAGGCTTCTCTCCACCTGTAGAGCGAATCCCCATCGCCAATTCATGATACTTACCGAAATCGGTGAAGAGATACACCTCATGCTTGAAGTCCGGTGCCATGCAGTCCTCGGCCGTCACCTCCTCGCCCGATACGGCCTGCAGGGCCAGGAACGCCACGGCGAGGATGCAGGTTGCGGTCTGGCAGGGCATGGCGGGATAGGCGTGGCAAACGTGCCGAAACTACCCGGCGCTTTTATTTAGCGGGATCAGCCTCGCCCGGAGCGCGTCGTAGCCGACGGCGCGGCGGTACTCGGCTTCGACTTCGAAATGGGGTTCCGCTTTCAGGATCTCGATGCGCTGGACTTGCTCGCAGAGGGCTTTCATCAGGCTGCGCAGGACGAGGCGCGCTTGCGGGGCGCCGAGGCAGAGGTGGAGGCCGAAGCCGAAGGCCATGTGGGCATTCGGCTTGCGGTCGAGGTGGACCTCATGCGGGTTGGGGAAGATGGTCTCGTCGTAATTGGCGGAGGACCAGCAGAGGGAGACTTTGCCTTTCGGTTTGACGGGGACGCCCATGACCTCGGTGTCGATCGGGCAGACGCGGCCGATGTGGGTGAGCGGGGAGATGTAGCGGAAGAGTTCTTCGCAGGCGTTGACGATGCGTTTGGGATCCTGGCGCAGGTACTCCAGCGCTTCGGCATGCCCGCCGAGGTAGCCGAGCGAGGCGGTGACGGCGTTGATGACGGTGTCGCGTCCGCCGGCGAAGGCGAGGTTGGCGATGCCCATGGCTTCTTCGCGCATCATCGGGCGGCCCTGGAACGTCGCCTTGTTCAGGTAGCTGAAGAGATCCTCGCCCGGGTGGGCCAGCGCTTTGTCGAAGAGGCTGTGCAGGTAGGCCTCGAACTGCCGGCCGCGCTCGACTTTGCCCGCCGCGTCGACGTCGCGATAGACGTGGGTGCCCCAGGAGATCCATACGTCGGCTTCCGCTTCCGGCATGTTGAGCATGTAGGTCAGCGCCTTGGATTGATAGACGACGGCAAAGTCCCGGACCAACTCGATGGAATCCTGCCGGAGGGCGTCGGCCACTAGGCGGCGGGCCAGCGCTTCGACCTGGGCGATGACTTCGGGCAGCTTCGGCCGGGCGAAGTAGGGCTCGACCAGCTTGCGCGATTCGGTTTGCTGGGGCGGATCGACCTCCAGGGGGAATTGCCGCATCGACCGGACCTCCTCCTCGGTGGGGAAGGAAAGCCGTCGGGGCGCATCGGAGCTGAATTTGTGCCAGTCCTTGGTGGCGGCTTTCACATCGGCGTGGCGCAGGATCATGGGCACCCGCTCGCCCTCGAAATCGCAGGGCAGCACGCCCGCTTCTTTGCGCTTCTGCTCAAAGGGATCGATCTGCTCTGGGTCCATGGAATCGGCTCTTTCGAAGGAAGGGGATGGGCGGTTCGGAGGGTGCGGCGGAGCCGCGCGAAGCGGACGCTCGGCGAATCATTCCGCAGGACATGACGGGGGTCAATTTGCGATGAACTCCGCGTCGCGTTGGGTGAGAAATTCTCTTGAGGTGGCGTCGCCTGAATCTTGGCACTTCCCTCACAACTCCAGGAGCTGCGGGAAAACCCCTAATTTTCGTGCCAAACACCTCATTTTCACGCTGGTACGCGGGCATGACAACCAGGAGCTCGACGCTCTTATTCATCTGGGCTCTGCCGGGGTGCGATTTTTAGTATAGCTTGGCGGGAATCGGAGGCTGTAAAAAATGGCACCGGGGACGGCCTCCGAGTAACACGCCCATTCTCCATCGTCGTAGATGGGTGCTAGCTGCAAGCTCGTCTTTTGCCGATCCCGCCCGGAGCGAACCCAAGCGACGCCTCCATAATCTGGAACAAAGGTGCTGCGTTCGATCCAATGGTCACCGTCTGATCTTTCATTCATGAAACAGATTCGGCGGGCAAGATCGGCATTGAGAATCTGGTCCCGCAGCGGCCCAATTTCGATTACGTCGGGAAAGGGCGCGTCTTCCTTGGAGATATTTGCAACTAGGCCTTGGGCATAGAACAAAGCCACTTTGCCGGACGCGCCGGGAGGCAGGCGCAAATTATATAGATAACTCGTTTTCAACATCAACTTTCGCCGGGACATTGTTTCTGCGGACAACGTGCCGTCGACGAAAGGCACGTTGATCGGGGGGATATCCCAACGCTGATGTTCGGCAGACCAAAGCCGCAGGGTGCCCGGCTGAAAATTCCCAAAAAGGTCGACCCCCTGCGGGGATGCGTTCACGATGGGCATCGCCTTCGCCATTTGTTCTAGCTCCTGGGCATAACGATCCTGGAAGAAGCCTGAGCGGATCTTGGCGTAAAACCAGGCGTATCCCCCCGTCGGCATCGGCCCTGCATCGGTCGGCAAGTACCATAAGGCGGCTTTCTCCCAGGCAAAAACGCCGTACGGCGACACCGACACGAGCCACGGAATCACCAGCAGGAAAGCGACGGCACTGCGCGATCGACGGCCCACCCATTCTAAAGTGATCGTCGCAAAAACCGCCCCCATGACTAGCGACGGCAGGACGTATTTCGGGCTAGTGAGGTGGGTGAGATAGGGCGCTATCTGGAGAATCGGGATCAACAAGAGCAGGGCGTTCCAGCGCCGGGCGAAGGCACATCCAACCAGTGCGGCCACCGCACAAGCCAAGTTAGGCAAACCGATGCCGTAGCCGATAAATGCGCAGAATAGTCTCGGGTCGGTATGGTAGGAGAAGAATTCCGGGTCCGGCATTTTCCGGATGACCGTGACAAAATAGCCGAGGCCTGCGGTCAGCGCCGCCGCGGAAAGCAGCCCCGCGCGGAGCAAGGATTCCCGCCACTGGATGGCCCCTTCGTGGCGCACGACAGTTAGGAGAGCAAGGGCCGGAAACAGCAGGATGTAGTCGGACCTCGAGAATGCTGAGATGCAAAAGGGGATCGCCGCGAGGACGCAGGCGACTTTGGAACGCGATTGCAGCAGACACGCCGCCAAGATGATCGAGAGCAAGGCCAAAGACGCCTCGTTGCCGTAGCAAAAGGTGACCACTAGAGCTGGAACATTGAGGAGCACGGCGAACAACAACCACTCCGAAATCTTCATGATCCGGCCAAGAAGCCACGGCGTCAGCGCCAGGAAGGAAGCGCCGCAAATTACGCTCAGGAGAGTCATGGCTCGGACCGCCGATAATCCCGTGAGCTTGTAAAAACTGGTGGCAATGATGTAATAAGCTGAAAATATATCGCGCCGGTAATAGTCGGGCAAAGCCGCCAGGCGGAGGGGGCTGGCTTCCTTCGCCAGACTCATCACTTGGGTCGCTTTGGCCAGCTCGTCCTGCTCGTAAAACGAATCGAGATTGGCGATGGTCAGCAAGATGGCCAACGACAGAAGCCAACGCAGCAAAATGCGCGACCGGGGGTTATCCAGGAATGGCAATTTTGTCGCGAGCATGTGAAGGCCGGTTCGGTGGGGAGCAATTCGCGGAAATGGGAACTCGACTGCGAACTTGCGCCAAAGAGTCAGCGGTGGGGAGCACCCTAGGAAAACTCACTTTCGCCCGGCGGGAGCAAATTCTGCGATCGGGCGAAACTTGGGCGGTTGAATGACCTCTGGTGCCGCCTTCTCTGTGCCGGCGAAATACGCGTTCAGGGAATTCTCCAACATCTTTTGAAAACCGATCGTGATCACGACGTTTGGCAGGTCGGCATCGAAGGCGCCAAAGATGAAGATGAAATTGAAAGGCAGCGCGATGGAAGGAATGGTGCCGAGCAAGACTAGGGGGAAAAGCGGGGTCCCGCGGGCCCGCTGAACGAGCCGGATGGACCGCCACGCGACCAAGCCGAGGAGGGCGAGAAAAATAGCCAGGCCGATGTAGCCCACAAAGCGAATGGAGGAGACCGGTCCGCTGTGCACCCCGCCGCTGATCATCAGGTTCTCCTGTTGATCGGCATTGGAGCCGCTGAATTGATTGGAGGCCATGATCTCGAGTTGCCGATGGGTAAAGCCGTAGCCATCTCCCAGCCATTTGTTTTCGATATACTTGTTCCCATCCAGCATGACCTTCCACATCTCGACCCGCCATTCGGTGGAACCCTCCGCTTCGCTCTTGGCGCCGTAATCCCATTTGCCCGGGAGAAAAGAGAGGGCACGCTGCGCCGGAAAGGGCAGATTGACGATGTTGCCCTGCATCCCGACCAGAAACGCCAGCGCGACAACCATGAGGGCGGCCGCTCGCACGACATCGCCGATGCCCCCGCGAAAAAAACTGGCCAAAAGAAATATTTCGAACATGCCGAAGAGACCGGAGCGAAAACCAGAAAGCAGAACGGCAATCAAGCCGGCAAAGAACATGGCAAATCGCCAAAAGTGCATCGGATTGACGAGGGTGAAGGGGTGCCAGAAACTACAGGCAGTGGCCACCAGGTTTCCGCCCACCCCTCCCAGATAACTCAGCCGGCCGCCCTCATCCACGGCGGTGGCGCCCTCCGCACTTTCGGCGGCGGCGATGCCGGAATACAGATTGGCCAGCGGCGCGGTGGTGGAGGGGAACCGGAAGGCCACGAAATTGACGAAAGCGAGACAGGCATTCCCCATAAAGCCTAAAAAGATAATGAGATAGGATTCGCGGACGCTCGCAGTCGAGCGCCCCAGGACCCAGAATCCCAAATAAGCGATGATGATATCCACGTAGGGCTTGCCGCCCACCCGGTCCGAACCAAAGGCTTCCACCCCGACCGGGTTCCGGACGTAAGTCACGAACATGTAGACGAGCATGATCCACATCCAGACCTCCACGATACCGTTTTTGGGTTTCAGGCGGACGATTTTCCGCGCCTTCAAGATCATATACATCCCGAAGGCAATGAGGATGCCGATATGGGCGACGGTGAAGGGAACGGGCAGGGCGACGATCTTCCCGCCCAGCATCGCGGTCGCGGGAATGAGGACCCAGATTTTCTCCTGAACCACGAGCAGAAAGGACATCACCGCGAAGGCGGCGACGATGAGCAGGGGCAATTTGGTATCGCCCTGGCCGATCATGAGGCCGCAACCGAGGGCGACGCCCAAGCCCACGGCCAGCGCGATGGTCGGGACGACATACTCCTGGATATGCTCGATCTTCATTGGGGCGGGGGACTATAAGAAGGGAGTTCCGGGCGGCAAGGGCTGAATCGTCAATTTCCGGTAACTGCGGGATGGCCAGGGAGCGCACGGCAAGGGAGATGGCGGGTGTTTCGTTGCGCGAGCCCAGTTGGCCCGGTGGGCTCTGTTGCGGAATATGGCCTTTTAAGCGGCATTTATTGGCATTCTGAACCGAGTGCGGCCGCATAAACATCGCGCATGGCGGCGATGAATCGCTCGTGGGAATAGTGCTGCGCGATGTGGCGGGCGGCGGCCGACCCGGTCGGCGCGAGGAGGTCCCGGTGTTGGTCAAAGTGCAGGACCGCAGCGGCGATTTCGCGGGCCATTTGCTGCGGTGATTCAATCGGCACGCGCACCCCGCAACCGTCCGCCACGGCCGTGCCTGGGCCGCCGGTCTCGGCGACGATGGGGACGCACCCGGCGAGCATCGCTTCCATCATGGTCAAGCCCCCGCCCTCGCGCAGGCTGGGCAGCAGGTAGAGATCGGTGTCTTGCAATTCGCGCGTATAGTCTTCGCGGGTGAATCCCTGTCCCAATCTCACCTCGTCAGCGATGCCCAATCGCTCCGCCAATCGCTGGAGATGCTCCAATTCCGGGCCGCAGCCTGTGACGCGGTAAACAAACCGGGCGCCCGCCTTTTTGGCGATGGCCAATCCTTCGAGGGCAAGGGCAACGCCTTTGCGCCCTTCGAGATTGCCGCCGGCCAGAATTTTCAAGGGCTCGGCCGCCGGCCGCACTGCCCCAGCCGGGCGGGCCAGGGCTGCGATGGTCTCCAGAGTAAACGTGTAATAGGAAAGCACGCTGATGCCGTCGGTCGTGCCACGCAAGGCCGCTAGGTGCGGCACGGCCTCCCGATGGGCGGCGAAAATGTGGAAGGCCTGGCGCAGGCTGCTCCGCACTTCGGGCGTGGCTCGGCTGTAGAGACCGCCGAGGATGCGCGCCATTTCGAAGGCTTTGGCCGAGGAGCTCAGGATATGGGCAAACTTGCGCAATGGGAAGACTTCGGTCCCGCTGATCGGTCCGTAAATAAACGGGATGCCCAGTCGCCAAAGGGGGCTGCCGACGCGCCACGTGGAATAGGTGACATGGTGTGCCAGGTCGAAGTGCTCGCGTTCGTGCCATTCCCGCGCTATCCGGAGAATTGCTCGGTTGAAAGAGATATACCGCGCCCAGCTTTGGACCCGGGCGAGCATGCGATTGTCGTGGTAGCCCTTCGCTTCGCCGACGAAGACGAAGTGCATACTGTCCGGCACCATCCCTTGGTCCCGTCCCTTTTCGACAGTGGCCTGATATTCGGCGCTCACGAGCAACCACAGATCGCCGATTGTCGCGAGTGACCGGCAAACCAGCCAGCCATGCAGTGCCTCTGAACCTCCGTAGGGATCGCAGGCGATGACGGAAATCAGGATTTTCGGGCGGCTCATTCTTAGGAGAAGATTAATCGGGCTGGCCGGTCGCAGGGTCGTCGATGGAGATAATCACCCATTCCTCCAGCCCCAGCGCGACTTTTTGGGTGATCATGGCGCTGGCGGTGATTTTTCCATGGATCGTGACTGCATAGGCCTCGGGTGTCAGGTGGAAACGATCGAGGGCGCGTCGGGAGGTGATGATGGCGCTCCCGCGCAGGAATGCGAGAGCGGGGTCGGCGGGCGACGCGGTCAGCACCTCCACGATCTTTCGGGAGCCATACGGTTTCCATAGCGTGCCCTCGAGATCGTTGAGGTTGGGGATAAAGCCGACAAGCTGTGCTTCCGCGGGCAATTGTGCCTTCAGCGGAGCCAGAAAGTCGTCTCTTCGGGCATAGACGGAATAGACAGTCTGGGCGCGCTGGATAGCGGCATTGCCTGGTCTCGACTGAGCCAGGGCGGCGAGGACGGGCTGTGCCGGCCACAAGGGACGCGACGGTGAGAGAACCACGGCGGGCAGGATGGAAA
The DNA here is from genome assembly GCF_040003245.1 of Chthoniobacter sp. Classification (NCBI taxonomy): domain Bacteria; kingdom Pseudomonadati; phylum Verrucomicrobiota; class Spartobacteria; order Chthoniobacterales; family Chthoniobacteraceae; genus Chthoniobacter; species Chthoniobacter sp. Next base: position 30,465 of record NZ_JBDUCX010000026.1, on the reverse strand, counting down.
CGACCACCGCAACTGCCATCACGCGCCACCAAGTTTGGCGGGTTACCCATTCGTGTCCGCTGGCACTAAGGACCCCAATGAGCAGCGGCGGATAGTAGGGTGCGGCGAGGCGGGCCGCCGCTTCGCTCCCCATCTTCGCCAGGAAAGCGCCAAAGGCCAGCAGCACCGCGCCGCGAACCCACCGTTGCCAGACGGGAGCTGGCGACGCACAAGGGCGGCCATGCCACGAGGCAGCCACGACCGATATGACGGTGAGTAAGAAAACCCCCAATCCCAAGCCGGAGCTTTCTTCGGTGGCCAACTCGCCCCAGGACAGGGCGAAGCGCGGGAACTTTGCCGTGATCCACCTTCCGGCCCCGCTACTTTGGAAAGCTTGAAACCGGGCTTTGGCGATGTTGGTGACCGGGCAGACGGAGGGCTCGAGTGCTCCAGCTAAAATCATGAAGGAATTCCCCACGATGCCTTGGACGGGCGAATCCGGCTGCACTTTGAATTGATTGCCGGGATCGCCATTCCAAGAGCCTGTCTGGCGGCTGTTGATGGCGGCGGTGGGCACGTAGGAGATCGCCACGGCCACCACTGCCACGGCGGCTGCGCCCAGCCAATGATATCGAACCGCGCGCCAACACGGCAGCGTGGCGATGAGCCATGGCAGAGCCAAAGGAGCGGCCGTAATTTTGACCCCCGTAATGAGCGCGGCCGCCAGCGCGGAAAGGCAGAAATCCGGCCAGCTTCCCGATCGCCTCGCACGCAGGCCGAACGCGAGCGCAGCGAGCGCATAGACGCCGGGCAGCAAGTCGTTGCCAATACTGCCGGCTTGGGTGGCGAGACAGGAGGTCGCGGGCACGATCCACATCCACATCCAGGCCACCCGGCCGTGCATGCCACATTGCCGCGCGGCGCTGAAGAAAAGCCCCGGCAGCAAGGCAAAGGCGATGACATTGGGCAGGGCAAAAAAGCGGTCGGTCTTAAAAAAGACCACCGTCGGCGCCATCAGCCACCCGTAACCGGGGGGGGATATATTCAGAAGATCGCTGTTCGTCGGAATCCAATGCCAGCGGCCCTCGGCGATCCAATGCATGATCTGAGGGACGCGATAAGTCAGGGCGTCGTAGTTATTCGGCGGGTGAAGTGTTGCGCCGGCGCAAATGAGAAAAAAGAGGAGAGCGAAAGCCAGGGGGAGTGGTCGCCACCAGCGGCGTGCCACGAGAGTAAAGCGACGTGGCTTGATCGCCCTGCGGCGAGCCATCTGGCGTCCCCAGAGGAGCAGCAAAACGCCGCCGCAGAAAAAGCCCGTTGCGTAGCCTCGAGCATCGAGATGCCCCGTGGCCGCCAATGTCCAGCCACAAAGGGTGACAAAAGCGGTGCTCACAACCCAGAGTCGCAGAATCAACCACGCCGGCGTTGGGGATGGATGGGAGTTCATCGGGCAGCCGTGTCGGTTTTACCAGGTACGAATCGGAGGTGCGGTGGCAAAGGGAACGGGCATGCGGAACGCGTTTCATGCAAGGTTCCGGGGGGAGAAACAACTCTACGCATTTGAAATTCTGGTGACGATGGCCCCGGCGCGGCCGTTGTTCATGGGAGAGTGGCCAAACGGTCGAACTCGGCCAGCGCCATGCCGACGACCTGGTCCATGTTGTAGTACCGGTAAGTGGCGAGGCGGCCGACGAAGCTAACCCCGGTTTCTGCTGCCGTGCGGTCGGCATAGCGCTGGTACAGGGCGCGAGCGTCGGGTGCCGGGATGGGGTAGTAGGCCTCGCGGCCCGCACCGAAATCCTCGGGATACTCGCGGACGATGGTCGTAACCGGCAGCTTCTGCCCGGTGGCGTGCTTGATCTCGACGATGCGGGTGAAGTCGTGGTCGTTCGGATAGTTGACCTGCATCGCAGGCTGGAAATATTCCTGCTCCAGCGTCTCTGCTTCAAAACGCAGGGAGCGATAGGGGAGCGGGCCGTAGCAGTGGTCGAAGTATTCGTCGATCGGGCCGGTGTAGATCAGGTGGCGGTAACGGAGGTGCTGGCGCGCTTCACGATAGTCAGTCTTGAGACGCACCTCGATATTCGGATGCGCGAGGATCCGCCGGAACATCGCCGTGTAGCCGTCCTTGGGCAGGGCCTGGAATTTCTCGGAGAGATAACGATCGTCGCGGTTCGTGCGGATCGGGATGCGGCCGCACACGCTGGCGTCGAGCTCGCGCGGGTCGCGCCGCCATTGCTTGCGCGTGTAGTTCTTAAAGAACATCTCGTAGAGCTTCGTGCCGACTTGGGAAATGATGACTTCCTCGGAGTTCTTGGGCTCGGCAATCGGGACGCGCCATTGGTCGAACGTGGCTTGCATTTCCTCGCTGGAAGACGGCCGGCCGAGGATCTGCTCGAAGGTGTTGAGATTGATCGGGAACTGCCAAAAGCGGCCCGCGGTCCACGACAGGATCTTGTATTCGACTGCGTGCCAATCGGTGAACTGGCTCAGGTAATCGCGAATGCGGTCCGAGTTGGTGCGGAAATAATGCGGTCCATAGGTATGCAGAAGCACGCCGGCCGCGTCGTAGTGATCGTGCGAGTTGCCGGCGATATGGTCGCGTCGATCGATGACGAGACACCGCGCCCCGCGCTGGCTGGCCAGTCGCTCGGACAGGACTGCGCCAGCATAGCCCGCGCCCACGATGAGATAGTCTACAGGGTCAGGCAAGAGGGCAGGCGGGTGGAGGAACGGAGAAGAGCAACACAAAAACGGTTTCTGATGTGCGATGGGAGATCCAGCGCAGTTGAGACTCGCGGTCGGAGGCGATCACTGGAGAGGTATTCGAGTCATGGTTCGGGCGAATTACGTCGGAAAAAATTGGCGGAGTAGCGTGTTTCCTTCAGGGCTGATGCGACATTGCCCGGAAAGGCAACCTGTTTCCAGCTTCCCCCGATAATCGGGAATACTTCGCTCTCTTCGCCAGGGCGAAGGCAGAGCAAGCTGATGCTATCCTTCGGAAGATCGACGACTTTCGCCAGGTCGCCGCGGGCCGGAAGTCCATTCGCGTAAACAAGTTGGGCGTGCGGACGAATGGCAAAGTAGAGTTTAAAATTGCAGAGGACGACATCGTTGGGGCGAACCATTTCTGCGGCGGCCCTTTCGATGGGCTCGGTCGATCGCGCGCGCCAAGTGCGGAGCGCATCCAGTGTGCGGAGCGGAACCCCCATACTGATGGCAGCGATGCAGGTCCATCCGGCCAGCCGCCGGTAAAAGCCATCCGATGGGCGCGCCAGGGCGCGCTCCAGCATAAAGGGAGCGCCGACGCAGAGCGGCATGTAGGTCATCCACCGATAGACAGCTCGATAATGAGCAAGAAAGTGCAGACTGGGGGGCACGAGGAGAACGACAGCGATGATGAAGAGCGCACCCCGTTTTACTTCGCTATCCAGAGTGCGGCGACGGGTGAAAATGACGACAGCCATCAGCAGGAAAAGCAGCAAAGCGCCGTAGTCACAAAGAATCTTGGGGTCTACTAATTCTCGCGGATCGCCAAAAAAACACGTCCATAGATTATCGGGATCGCCGGCTGAGGAAACGCCGACAATTTTCCCGAGAATTCTTTGCGGAAGGGGTGTGGGAGTGCCATTTAGGGTGGCAAACGGCAGGATGATAGCCAGGAATTCCCGGACGCTCGCGACTTCGCCGTAGAATAAGAATAACAATCCGATGCCGAGGCATACGCCCACCATGGTAGCGTTCGCGGTGGCCATAGCCGGCCGTCCCAAGATCAGCATGGACAGGCCCGCCAGGATGAATGCGTATGGGATCACGGAAATGCCCGCGAATGGAATCAAAGCAGCGGACAAGACAATCGCGGGCCAACGTATGAATTTTGCACTGATCGTGCCGCAGACAAATACCGCGGCCACAGTGACGAACATCATTGCATCCGGACGTAGCGTGCGAAATGTCAGGGTGCTGACGGAGCCCGAAAGAACCAGCAGAAGACATAGAATTCGGGAGGATGGACTCTGGAGCAGACGACTGTTTCTTGTCGCCTGCCAGATCATCAATCCTCCCAGCGAAACCAGGATGGCATTTGTCCATCGCGCTTTTTTCAAGCCAAAACCAAGCGTGCGAAAGCCGGCATAGAGAACCCCTTGATAAAGCGGGACGTTCCCGCACCAAATCGCATGGCGATCCTGCGCCCACATCGTGGAGACGAAGCCATCCCCGAAATACAGATTCGCCGCCGGATCCACATACGGCGGTTCATCCGGAGAAACGGTGGGGGTCCGCTCGGCGACAAATACGTTCACGAGGAAGATCACAACCACGACGGCCAAGGCCGCCACTGTCTCGGGCCAGCTCTTCGATTTCCCCTTCGCTACAGTTGATTCAATAGGATCCATCAATGTTCGTGAGTCCTCTCCAAAAGTGATACTTAGGTAATGGGAGGCAGACTCCGCAGTTGCCGAACCAATTCCCATGCTTTGTTCCCAAATTGTGCGAGGACAACACAAGGTTCACCACCGTAGCGTTCACGGAAGCGGATGGGAATGGTGGCGTGGCGCGCGCCTGTTTTCTTTTTGAGGATCACGGCCAACGCCACATTCGCCAGATAGAAGTCAGCGGGGATGATGGCGAGCGCGGCGGAGATGGCATCCGTCCGCATCAGGCGGTAGGGAACGTTCGCGTCTTCGCACCAAGCGCCGGTTGTGCAGAGTAAGACGATCTTGAGCACATAACTGGCGAAGGATCGACGCCAGCCATCATCGCGCCGCCAGCGGCGGCCATAAATGACGTCGACTTCCTTGCGCAGGCGCCAGAAGCGGAAGAAATACTGGGGATCGCACTGGCCGTCGGAATCGATTTGGAAAACAGAGGGAATTCCCCGTTCTGCGGCGAGGCGATATCCCCTCAAGCAGGTCTGCCCGTGTCCCCGATTGGCCTGTTGAATGATTTCGAATCGCAGCCCAAGTTGCTCGCGTAGGCGAGCGAGCACACGGGGTGTTTCGTCCGTCGAGCCGTCGTCGATCGCAACAAAGACAAAACCCTCGGTCCAATTTAAGATTTCTTGAAACCATTCCATGACCACCTTGCGGACGGACGCCTGCTCGTTGAATACAGGCAGGACGACGAGCAGTTCGAGGGCTTCGGCGGGCATGGCAGGGGGACTGTGTTTAGGGGCTGGCTTTGTTTTTGGGAAACAAAGAATGGTGAAATTCAGACGGCAAGGTGCCCCACTCTCCAAGTACGCAGTATCGGCGCGCTCAGTTTCGACGAGCCATGCCACTGATCACGAAGGTCAACAGGGTCTTCGCCCATTGTTGAATCCGCAATGCTTCTAGCCACATCCCGGGGGCATTGCGGACAGCCGGAAGATCTGCTCCACTTCGCAGAGAGACTCCGCCTTTCGAGTGAGTGCCCGACTATTGCTCACGACAATCGCCCGCCTCGCCTGGGCCCAAACCGCCAGATCCACGCGCGCGTTGCCTGCGTAGTCGAAGCCTCCCTTTCCGAATCGCTTCACTAGCATATCGGCCTTGCCTCGTCCGGAGAGATACGTTTTTCCATCGCTGGCGCAGCACTCCGTAAACAAACCCACCCGCTCCGCCATCGCTCGTGCAAACTTTTGGTCGGTCCCGCTGACCAGGAGCAGCTTTCGCCCCGATTGGTGCTCCTGTTGCAGGAAGGCCAGGAACTCGATGTTCAACGGGAGCGTCGCCGTGTCGAGTTCGACCCGACTGGCGATTTCGTGGATGAGATTCGCCCGTCCGCGACCCAGCCACAGCGGCAATTGAAAAAACGCCAGCGGGCTTTCTTTCAACAGCAACAGCACCGCTTCCCGCATCGTATCCGTCCGCAGGAGTGTCCCATCCAGGTCGACACAAAGAGGGATCGGAGTTTGCATCGTTTCGTCAATGGGCGCCACTCCACTCCCCGGCAGGCGAACAAGATGAGATTGACTTAGCGCACAACACCAAACTCGGCGCGGCGGTTTTTGGCCCAGGCGCTGTCGCCGGAGCCGGGGTCGGCGGGCATCTCGGCGCCAAAGCTCACGGTCTGGATCTTCGAGCCGTCGGCGCCCGCATGGATGAGGGCCTCGCGCACCGCCTGGGCGCGGCGTTCGCCGAGGCCACGGTTGTATTCCGGGGTGCCGCGTTCGTCGGTGAAACCGGCGAGGATCAGCGTATTCGACGCACTCTTCATGAACTCGGCGACTTCATCGATCTTGCTGCGCTCGCCGGAGCTGATCACGTAGCTGTCGAAGCCGAAATAGACGGGCCGGAATTTGCTGCGATCCACGTTGCTGCCGAGGAAGGAAACGCCTTCCTGCCGGTCGGGCAGCGGGCTGCCGTTGACGTAATCGCCGTCCGTGGAACCATTGCCACCGGTGCCCTTCTTTCCTTTGGCGCATCCGGCGAACGAAAGCGTGGCGAGGAGGAGGGCGGCGAGGGAAAAGAGTCGAATGAGTTTCATGGCAGAGTGGAACGAAATGGGGTGGTTAGCGGGACCAGGTCGGCTCGGAGATTTTGCCCAAGCCGCTGACGAGAGTTGTCTTCTGCCCGGTCTGGGCGTCGAGCATAATCAGCGAGCCGCCCTCGGCAAAGATCAAATGGCGCGAATCCGCGCCCCACGCGGGCCCTTGGCCGGAAGCCACGGTGTGCACATTGCCGCTCCCGAGATCGAGAATGGCGATGGTGAAGCTGCCGCCGTCGCGCACGGTGAAGGCCACCTTCTTGCCGTCCGGCGACCAGTTGGGTTCCGTGTTGTAACTGTGCCCCGTGCTCAGCGCGCGCCCGGTGCCACCGCCGGAGGAAATACGAAAGAGCTGGGGACCGCCGCGGTCATCGCTCGAGTAGATGATCTCGTCGCCACCGGGCCCCCACGTGGGCGAGCTCTCCACGCCTGGGGTGTGCGTGAGCCGGTGCGCTCCGCCGCCGCCCGTGCCCGTGGTGTAAAGCTCCGGGTTGCCGTCCTTGCTCACGATCACGGCGAGTTCGCGGCCGTTCGGCGAATAGCTCGCGCCGGTATTGGTGCCTGGGAATTTGATGATGCGATTGCGCGACCCGCTGCCGAGGTCAATCTCGTAGACATCCGCGTAACCGCTCTTGTATCCCGTGTAAACGAGCCGGCTGCCATCCGGGCTGAGCCTGGGCCCCACGCTGATCGTGCCGTCGTTCGTAAGTTGGTGGACGCCTGAGCCGTCGGCATCCGCGAGATAGATTTCCTTGTGCCCGGTGCGCGAGGCGACGAAGGCGACCTTCGAGCTCGCGATGCCTTTATTGCCCGTCAGCGTCTCGACGATCTCATCCGCATAGGCGTGCACTTTGCCGCGCGCGGTGCCGCCGAACGATTTGGTCAGCACCGTCTTGCCGCCGCGGTCGGTGACATTCCCCGCGATACTGTTGCCATTGGAAGTGCCGCCCACAATGAAGCCCGCGCTCGCCGCCGGCACGAGATTGAAGTAGCCCGACATCGCGAGATCGTTCTGCAGAATCTTCGCCGCCTGCGCGCCGTCCGCCCCGCCGATCGAGCCGATGGCGATCGGGATCTTGTCGCTCTTGCTGATCGTGATGGTCGGGGTCTCCGCCCCGCGCACGAGCGTGAAGGAGACGAAAAGGCAGGACGCGAAGAAGGAAAGCGCGCGGAATTTTTTCATGGCGGGGCGGAAGCTAACGGAAAAGCGGCAGGAGCGAAATGCCAATGACGTAACATTTGCGGAAGGTGTTCTCATTGGCCCTGGTCGAGCTTGAAGGCGATGTTGACCTCGTAGGAATCGCCACTGCCGAGGCCGGCGGGGAGTGGATCGATCTGTTGCACGCGCTCGGCGGCGGTCATCACGGATTGGTCCATCGTCGTATCGCCGGAAGAATGGACGATCTCGCGGCTCTGGATCGTGCCGTCCTTGCCGATGCGGATCTTGAGCGTGGTGACGATGTCCGGCCCGCCGCGCGAGATATTGGTCGGCTGGTCCCAGCGGCTGTGGAAGCGGTCATGGATCATCGAATAGTACCATCCGAACTCCGACGCGCCGGAGCCGCTACCGGATTTGCCGGGGCCCTTGCCATTGCCCGTGCCGACGCCGTTGCCGCCGGTCGTGCCGGAGGTCTTGTTCGTGGTGTTGCTGGTTCCTTCGGTCTTCGCCTCGCTGGGCGTGCCTTTCGGCTTTTCCGAAGGCGAAGCCTTCGGCTTCGGCGTAGCGTCTTCACCGTCTTCTTTCGGCGTCGCCTTGGGGGTGGCCGGTTTGGGTTTCGGAGTGCGCTTCGGTGTTGGTTTTGGAGTGGGTTTGGGCGTGGTCGGTTTGGGGGTCTGCGGTTTGGGCGTCTCCGGTTTTGGAGTCGTCGGCTTGGGCGTATTCGGTTCCGGGGTCGCTTGAGGCGTCACGATCTCGCTGGGCGCTTGTTTGGGAGTCGGCACGGAGATGAGCTCACTCATCTGCTCTGGGATCGGTTCGGGCTTTGGTTCAGGCTCGGCGGGAGCAGGTGGCGGTGGTTCGGGCGCGGCTTCGCCCGCGCCGGTATTGCCTCCGCCCACGGAACCTCCCTCCAGCCACATGATCTGGTCCGCCGGCGCCTTGCGCTGGCAGGAGCTCACGAAATAAATGACCGCCACCGCGATGACATGCAGCACGGCGACGACGAGGAAGTTTCGTCGAAAAGTGCGGTCGGGGCGCATGGTGAGGTCAATAAAGAGCGATCAGGCTCGCGATTCCGACGAGCGGAAGGCGCTTTCTGTTCAAGGAAGATATCAGAAACAGCCGGGCCGGAGGCGCCTGTATCACGGTTGCTCAGGATTTGTCACCACGCCGACTTTGGTGATCTTGGCCCGCTGCACGGCATCCATCACGTCGATCAATTTTTGCACGGCCAGTTCCTTGTGCGAGCGAATCACGACCGCGATCTCCGGTTTCGCCTCCCTCAGCGCGGCCAGTTCGGTCTCGAGCTGCTGCACCGTGGTCGGCTCATTGTTGAATGTAATCTGTCCCTCGCGGTTGATGGCCACCGTCTGCACCGCCGCCGGGTCGACCGCATGTTTGGCCGCATCGCTCGTCGGGATGATGAGATCCACGGAATTCTCCATCAGCGGCGTGGTGATCATGAAAATGATCAGCAACACGAACGCGAGGTCGAGCAGCGGCGTCACGTTCAGCTCGCTGAGCGTCTGCAGGCTGTGGCGGTCGGAAAAGCGGCGCATCGTCTATTTCCAGGATTTGGCGCGTTCGTGGTCCACGTATTTGTGCTCGAATTCACTCGCCAGCTCGGCGGCGAAATTGTCGAGTTCCACGATCATCGCGCGAATGGTGGTCACGAGGTAGTTGTAGCCGAACATCGCCGGGATGGCTACGAGCAGTCCGGTGACGGTGGTGATGAGCGCCGCGCTCACGCCCGGGGCCATGGCGGCGAGATTCGCCGTCCCGGCGGCGGCTACATCCCCGAAGGTTTCCATCACGCCCCACACCGTGCCGAGCAGGCCGAGGAAAGGCGCGCCGCTCACCGCCGTGGCGAGCAGGATCATCTGCGATTCCAGCCGCAGCGCGGTCTCACCCACCGCGCGCTCCATCGCCGTGGTCACCACGCGCATTTGCGACGATGTGATTTTCTGCGCGATGTCGAGCCGGGCGCGGAAGGTCTCGTCCACTTCCGCCGAGCCCAGCAACTGGAAGGTCAACTCCTTGCAGCCCGCCTTGTAGATGGCAAAGACCGGCGCGCCCTCGAACCGCGTGCGGTCGGTGTAAATGCGCAGCGGCTGGCGGTCGGCGCGGAAGGCTTCGAGGAATTGCTCGCGGCGGCGTTGCGCGTGGCGGACGACGCGGAACTTGGTCACCATCACCGACCAGCTAAAAATCGACGCGAGGAAGAGCGACAACAAGATGAGCCGGCCCGGCAGCGTCGAGTTTTCGAAGGCGAATACAATGCCGCCGGAAGCGAGGAAGTTGGTCGGGAAAAGCATTGCCGCCATGCGCAAAGGACTGCTTAGTGAAAGACGCGCGCCGCCACAAAGACAAACTGTGAAAATCCTCCGCTTCGTTCTCGCCCTCGCGCTTCTGATTCCGTCCGTCCGCGCCGAGGAAAACCGTTACGACCTGCTCGCGCGCACACTCCTGCCGATGCTGAATGTCTTCGCCAAGAGCACCACGAGCCCGAACCGCGCCCTGTCCTTTACGGCAAAGCTGGAGCAGATGACCGACCTGCCGCCCGAGCTTGCCGGCAGTCACGCGGAGGTCGCCATCGAGTATCCCGACAAGCTCCGCCTCCGCGCACCGATTCTGGGCGAAGACGTCACGGTGTGCCGCACGGGCGAGGAACTATGGGCCTACCCGGGTAGCAAAGTGGAGGCACTGCTCAGCGCCGCCGCCGCGGCGAAGAAACTGCCCAAGGCCGACAAGAAGTTTCGCCTCCAGCCCTTCGGTCTGCCGCTGCCCGAGAAAGATCTCGTCTTCCTCCCCGCGCTCTTGCAGGTGAAAGACATCGGTTCCGAATCGGTCGGTGACGAACCTTGCCGCGTGCTCGATCTCTTCCTCATGCCGGAATTGGCGCGTTCGCTCAAGACGCAGGGCTGGGGAGCGCGTGCTTGGGTGAGCGGCGACGCGAAACCGGTCCGCATCTCCGTGGCCAAACCCGGTTGGATGATCGTGTTGCGCTTCGAGCACCTGGAGTTTGCCCCGAAGCTGCCCGACAGCACTTGGGAACCCACGAGCGAACAAGCTGGCGATGTCCTCAAGCTCGATCCCGTGCGTTACCAGCAACTGCTCGGCACGCTGGTAAAATAGCGCCGCCTCCTTCATCTGGTTGTCACAATTTCGGGCTCGCCGTACGTAGGTTTGCGGCCATAGTGTTGGCGCATGAAAAGGCGGATGGACTGCAATTACCACTTGCGACGGGAGCGCGTGGGGAGCGCTTTTTCCGCAGGACTTACGGCGCTGGTGATCGCGGGGCTGCTCTCCTTTGTTTCCTGCTCCAGGATGTCGTTGCCGCCATCGGCGCAGGAAGCGCCGGGTACCGATCCCACAAACGCGGCGTCGGCGCCAGTGCAGGCTCAGGCGAACTCCGCGTCTTCTCCAGTGCCTGCCGCGCCTTCTCCGGCTGCGCCGGTCTCGATCCGCGCTGCCACTGCCGATAATGTCGTGGCGCCGCCCGTACTCCGGCCCAATGCGGCGGCGGGAGCGAAAGAGGCGGCGGTGAAGATGTATCCTGCCTTGGGGGTAAAAGATTCCACGTTTAACAAAACCTTTCGCGATCTTTACGTGGAGAAATCACAAAAGGATCCCGAGTTTTTGACGAGAGCGGATTGGCCGCTGCTGCTGGCCCGGCAGACCGCGGATCTGCTCACCGTTCAGCCCACGGCACCCGCCGCGCCAGTCGCGCCGCCAGCGATCACGGTCGCGTCTGCGGGAGACGGCCATACGTTCAAACCTACGCTGGCGCCGAATCCCCTCGAGCGTGGGGCCTACAACCGGGGTTATTCGCACTATTGGTGGAATTGGAACGGACGCTACTATACCTACGATCCGCCCAACACGCCCCAGCCCGCTCCCGTCACGGTCGCTTCGGGCGGCAGCGGCCAGGCGGCCAACCCAACACCGGCACCCAGTGCCCTCGAGCGCGGCGCCTACAATCAAACCCGTTCGCACTACTACTGGTGGCCCTGGACCCGTTACTACACCCCGTAATTCATGTTACGGCGGGTAAAATGCGGTCATAAATCAAAGCGGAGAAGACGGACTGACCGGCGCTCGCGACCGCCAAGGCTCTGAAGCGCGGGGCTATTATCATCCGCCTTGGTCGGGCGGGAACGGTTTCCGCATCTCTCCCGGCGGTGATCGGACCGCTTGAAAATACTCTTGTGACCGGCTACGTCCGCGAACGCATTGCGCTGCGTTTACATCCCGCGTAGCGTGCGCGGGGCCGAGATTTGAGCCCTGGCCGGCTTATTCCTTTCCTCCATGCCTTTCCCCGTTCCCGCTGATTCCCCTTTCGCAGCGGCGCCGCTTCTGCCATCGGCGGGGAAAGCCTGTTCGTGGGTGCTGCGCATCGCGATCCTGATGGGGCTCGCCGTGGGCGTGAGCAATCTGCTGGCGTGGGTGAATGGTTCGGCGCCTGGCTTCGTCGTGGCGTCGGGCATGATGGTCATGCGGATCAACACCGCGACCGGCATCACGGCGGGAGCGCTGTCGCTACTCTGCTGGAGCGGCGCGCCGGGGCGGAGTCGCCGCTCTCTGGCGCAAGGTCTGGCCATCGCCGCCGCCCTCATCGGCACGCTGACGGCGATGGAGGATATCGCCGGGATCAATATCGGGATCGATCAGCTTCTCGGGCCAGCCACGATGCCCGGTGACTTGGGAAATGCCAGTGTCCGCCATCCGGGTCGCATGAGTCTCAACGCGGCTTTGTCGATGAGCTTTCTCGGCGTGGCGCTGCTGGGGCTGGACTGGAAAGTGCGGCTCGGAAGGCAGCGCTTCTGGGTTTCCCCGGTCTTCGCGCTGCTCGCGACTCTGCCAGTTTCGCTCGGGCTGGTGGGATACCTGCTCGGTCTCACCAATTTCACCGGGATCCTGCGCTCCACGAATATCCTGTTCCACACTGCTGCGTCGTTGCTCGCGCTCGCCCTCGGCTGTCTCGCGGCTCGACCCGAGCGGCCGCCCGTGCGGCGCATCCTTTCGCCCGGCGCGGATGGGCTCCTGCTGCGCTGGACGCTTCCCGGGTCGGTGGTGCTCCTGCTCACGCTGGGATGGTGCATCGGGCGGGGGCGGGCCGCGGGTCTGGTCGTGGCCGGGGAGGGATCGGCGATGATGCTTTACGGTGGGCTCGTCTTGATCTTCGGTTTGCTCTTCGTGGCCAGCCGGGCGGTGAGCCGACAGGAAGCGCAGGCGCGGGCCTCTGCCCTGGCCTTGCAAGAGGGGCAGGAGCGCAGCCGGGCGATCGTCGATACGGCGTTGGACGCGGTTTTGCTGATGGATGACGCCGGGATCATTGTCGACTGGAACCCGGCGGCGGAACAGATCTTCGGCTGGCACCGGGAGGAAGTCATCGGGCAACCGCTGGCCGAGCGAATCATTCCCGAGGATCTGCGCGCCGCGCATTACCGTGGGATGGCTCATCTGAAGGAAACCGGTCACGGGCCGGTCTTCGGAAAGCGACTGGAGTTGCCGGCCCTGCGCCGCGACGGGACGACGTTTCCGGTCGAGCTGAGCATCAATCCGCTGCCCGGCCCCGAGCCCACTCTTTTCGTCGGTTTCATTCGCGACATTACCAACCGGCAGGCGGCGGACGAAAAGTTGCGCGCGGCCAAGGAGGCCGCGGAGGCGGCGCTGCGCACCAAGGACAATTTCGTCGCGGCACTGTCTCACGAATTGCGCACGCCGCTCACGCCTGTGCTGCTCTGCACCGCCGCGTTGCGGCAGGATGAGCGTCTGCCGGCGGACGTCCGCGGGCAGATGGCGATGATGGAGCGCAACATCGCGCTGGAGGCCCGGCTGATCGACGATTTGCTGGATCTCACGCGGATCAACCGCGGCAAATTCCGGCTGCGGACCGAGCCGTGCGACACGCATTCACTGCTTCACCATGCGCTGGAGATCGTGCGCGACGAGGCGCGGGCCAAAAGGATCGCGCTCGATCTCGACCTGAGCGCGGAACGCTTCGGCGTCACAGGTGACCCGGCCCGCTTGCAGCAGGTCTTTTGGAATTTACTGAGGAATGCGGTCAAGTTCACGTCCGCGGGTGGGCGCGTTACGATTCAGACGCGGGACGAAGCGGATCGGGACCGGCTCATCATCGCGATCAGCGATACGGGCGTGGGGTTTGCCCCCGAGGCGGCCGAGCAGATTTTTCAACCTTTCGAGCAGGCGGGTCGCGACAACGACCATGGCCTGGGCGGCTTGGGCCTGGGCCTGGCCATTGCCCGCGCCATTGTGGATCTGCACGGTGGCACGATCCAGGCCCACAGCCTGGGAGCGGGACAGGGCGCCACTTTCATCGTCGAGTTTCCCGACCCGATCATGGCGCCCCATGGAATGCTGACCGCGAACGTGAACAAACCCGACGACCGCACGGTATTCACCCCGCGGCGCATCCTGCTCGTCGAGGACCACGAACCCACCCTGAATGTGCTCACCCGCCTGCTCACCCATGCGGGCCACGAAGTGATTCCCGCGCAGAGCGTCGCCGCGGCCCAGGCCGCCGCGGCAAACCAGCGCTTTGATATTTTGGTTTCGGATCTCGGCCTGCCGGATGGCACCGGCTGGGAACTCATGACTTTGCTGCGGGCGCAGTATCCCAATCTGCCGGCGGTCGCTCTTTCCGGCTATGGAATGGACGAGGATCTGCAACGCACGCGCGATGCGGGTTTTGCCACCCACCTCGTCAAGCCGGTCGATTTCGACCAGCTTCGCCATGCGCTCCAGAGGTTGAACAGCGCGAGTTGAAGCACATTCCTCGCTAAGCGTGCGCCTGCACGCTGGTTCTCCTTCACGTGCCCTCTCGATTTTTCCCCCTGCGCTTTTCCCGGATCGGCCTTGGCCTCCTCGTTGCTGGCTGGCTCGGCCTGCACCCCGCGATGCGGGCGGAGGACTGGCCGGGCTGGCGCGGACCGCGCGGCGATGGCACTAGCGCAGAAAAGAAGGTGCCGTTGACGTGGGACGCGACGAAGGGGGAAGGCGTGGCGTGGGTGGCGGATTTGCCGGGCGAGGGGCACTCCTCGCCGATCATTCTCGGGAAGCAGGTCTTCGTGACCGCGACGCTGCCGGAAACGGAAGAGCGATTGCTCCTGTGCCTGGAACGCGATTCGGGCCGCGAGATCTGGCGGCGCACGGTTTTCACTTCGCCGCTGGAGCGCAAGCATCGCGAGAATAGCTACGCCTCGAGTACGCCGGCGACCGACGGCCAGCGCGTCTTCGTCAGTTTCCTCGACGGCGACAAGGCAACGCTGGCCGCCTACGATCTCAATGGGAAACAGCAATGGCTGGTGCAGCCCGGCGTCTTTCACAGTCAGCACGGGTTTTCCAGTTCACCGGTGGTTTTCGAAAATGAGGTGATCGTCAACGGCGACCACGACGGCGAGGCGTGGATTGCCGCGCTTTCCCGCGAGGACGGCCACACGGTGTGGAAGATCGATCGGGAGAACAAGACGCGCAGCTATTGCACGCCGATCATTCGCGATCTCGCCGGCCGCACACAGATGATTCTTTCCGGCAGCAAGTGCATCGCCAGCTACGACCCACGCACCGGGAAGCGGCACTGGATCATCGACGGCCCCACGGAGCAGTTCGTGGCCTCGATGGTTTATAATCCAAAGCACGACATGCTCTTCATGACCGGCGGCTTTCCCGCGCACCACATCCTGGGCATCAAGCCCGACGGCCAGGGCAACGTGACGCAGACGCACATCGTGTGGCGGACGACCAAGGGCGTTTCGTATGTGCCCTCGCCGATCTCGGAAGGTGACTACTTTCTCGTGGTGAGCGATGGCGGCGTGGCCAGTTGTTTCCACGCGGAGACCGGCGAGCTTTACTGGCAGGAACGTGTCGGGCCGCACGCGCACTCGTCGCTCGTCTCGGCCAATGGGCTGGTCTATTTCACGACGGACGACGGCGCGACCACCGTGGTGAGGCCGGGACCGACCTTCGAGGTGGTGGCGCACAACACGCTCGGCGAGCCGACTTCGTCGTCACCCGCGATCAGCGACGGACACGTGTTCCTGCGCGGAGCGAAGCACCTGTACTGTTTCGGCGAAAAGCGCTGACGCGATGCGGCTGGATCAATGGCTCTGGGCAGTGCGCGTTTATAAATCGCGCACCTTGGCGGCGGAAGCGATCAAGGGCGGACTGGTGAAAGTGGAGGGCGAGCGGAGCAAACCCGCGCACGAACCGAAGCCCGGCGAACTCATCACCGCGCGCGTCGGCATCATGACGCGCACGGTGCGCTTCCTCGCCGCGCCGAAGTCGCGCGTCGCCGCCAAGCTCGTGGCGGACTTCATGGAAGACCTCACCCCGCCCGAAGAACGCGAGAAGCGCCGCGAGCCGAACTTACTGCCGCCGGGCTTCCGCCCGAAAGGCACGGGCCGCCCAACGAAACGGGAACGCCGGGTCTTGGAAGAACTCACCGAAGAGGATGCCGGCGATTAGGCAGACTGCGGCGAAGAAAGTGCATAATTGGACGTAGAAAGGCGATTTTCCGCAATGGAGCCAATGGAACCAATGGAGCAATGCACATTTTGCGCGATGTCATGGCATACTTCCCCGCATGAACTCCGCCGATTTTCCACTCCGCCCGCCGCGAGGTCACCCACTTCCCACCGATCATCCGCCAGAAATTCAATCAAGGTTCCGGCAAAGAAACGATGGCCGATTTAAGGTGCCTTAAGCCCCGTTAAGCCGATTTAAGGTGCGAGTTTTTTTAAAACTCAACGAAATGGGCCGGACGATCGCTCTGATATCAGGACATTTACTACCAACAGGTCGAGCCCCGCAATAACGGTGCCCGCCCGCTTCCGGCCTTAGCGCCCTTTGCGCGGATTGTTCATCGAGAGGATGCTCATCCCGCGCATGATATTGCCACTGCCGCCGATGATGATGCGCTTCACGGGGAGTCCACTCTCGGGATCGTGCGTGAGCGCGGGATCGCTCATCTTCTGCACGTATTCAAAACGCTTGGGCTTCTGGCCTTTTTTCTGAGGGATGGTTTCGTAGACGTAGGTAGCCATGGGCTTCTTTTAACACGCCGGGCGCGCGTTACAAACGGTGAAAGAACCCCTCCTTCAATCCGGCGACGGAGAGTTCCATCTGGCGGCGCATCCAGGGCACGGCGCAGAACAGCGGCAGCGCGATGTCGCGACCCCAGCCGAGCACGCGGCTTTCGGATTGGAAGAAGGGGCTGAGCACTTGGGAGAGAATGCTCAGGTAGCGCGAATGCGAGCGTCGCTCGGCGGCGTAGCGGGACAGCGCCTCGGGAAGGGGCGATTGCGAGAGGTGCCGGGCGAGACATTCGGCATCGAGCAAGGCGAGATTCGCGCCTTGGCCGAGGTGCGGACTCATGGCGTGAGCGGCGTCGCCGGCCAGCACGACGCGCCCGGTGTGGACCCGTCGTGGCAGTGAGTGGAGGTATCCGGCGAAGGAGAGGTGCTCGAAGCCGCCGAGCTCGTCCACCACCGGCACGGCCCGCGGGCAGAGTGCGGCCACATCTTCGCGAAAGCGCTCGTAGCCGCGCTTCTGCAAGGCGTCCACTTCATCGCGGCGTAATCCCCAGAAGAAGGCCACGCGCCCTTCCCCAATCGGCAACAAGCCCAGCAACTGCCGGGCGCTGCGGGCGACCTGGTGCAAGGCGTCGTGCGGGGAATCCAGATGCCCGCTGCCCCACAATGCGCCGTGAGTGTATTCGCGGCGCCGGCCATTCCCGGGATTCAGCCACTCGCGCACCCGCGAGCGGGAGCCATCGGTGCCGACCACCAGGTCGAATGGCCCGAAATTGCGCCCGGTGACATCGCGCACCAGCACGCCCTCCGGCGTTTCATCCAGCTCGGCAATCTCCGCCGCCAGGGTCACACTCGTTCCGGCCAAAAGAGCGGTTTCGTGCAGCGCGGAAAAAAGCACGCCGCGCTGCACCCCATAGGCGCAGAGCCCGCTGCCGGCGTGATCATAACGCAAATCGGTCAACTGCCGGCCCGTCTCGGTGAATGCCTCCAGGCGCTCGATGCGCGCGCTGCGCTGCGCTACCGCGTCAAACAATCCAAGCTGCGCGAGGATCTTCTGCCCCGACGGCTGGAGCAGAAACCCGGCGCCCACCGGTCCGACTTTCGGCGCGCGTTCGAGCAACGTGACGCGATGCCCCGCCCGCGCGAGCAGCACCGCTAGCGCGCCTCCGGCGACGCCGAAGCCGCAAATGCCGATGCGCAGGGATTCATTCACCGCGCCAGCCTCGCCGCGCCCGGCGTCGGATGTCCATCGCGGACTATTTCGAACCGGCCCAGTTCACCGCATTCTTGAGCAGCGTTTGGAACTCCGGCAGATCGTGAGCTCGGGCGTCGTGGCCGAGGGTGATGCCGACAATGCGCGACTTCGGATGCTTGACGATGAAGACCTGCGGGAAGGTCTTCCCGGTATTCGGGCTGGTCGCCTCGGCGAGCACTTCGATTGGTGTGGCGGCGGGGTCGGCGTTGTAATTGTAGAGTTCGTCGGTGATCTCGAAGCTCGGCGTCACGCCCTTGGTGATCGGCGAATTGGGATTCGTGATCTTCACGGTGTAGGGCCCGAGCTTGTCGTGCCCGCGCGTGCCGCCGCCGATGATTTGCGCATTCCAGGCGGGGAAGTTTTTCCACGCATACCAGGTGCCCGGATGCAGCGCGACGATCCCTTTGCCGCTGTCTGCGAAATCGAGCAGCGCCTTGCACGTCGCGGAACTCACGGGCTGATTCGCGCTCCACACGAGCACGTCGACGCGGTCGAGGATCGCCGGGACCCCATTGGCGTTCTGCGTGAAATTAACCCAGCCCGCGCCGGGGGCCAGGGTCGCTTTGTCGGTGCCGCCGAAGAATTTCACAAAGTCGTGCGATGAACCTCCACCCACGATCAAGACGCGCGGGCCATTCGCGGGGCGTGTGGCCGGAGGCTGCGGCACGGCGTCATCGAACTGCGGCTTGAAGTTCGCGTCTTCCGCCTTGAGAGCGGCGGCCACGGAATCGGGAGTGAGAATAAGCGTACCGGAGCCGACTTTGCTGGCCGGGGCCACAGACGTCGTTTGCGGAGCATTCGCATCGGCGAGTTCAGCGGTGATGGCGACGATGGTCGGCGCGGCGTGACCATCGGGGCTCTCCAGCGTGACGCGATCGATGTCGATCGGCCCGCTCAACTGCTTGGTGAACCAGCGCATCTGGTGATTCTTCACGATGCCCTCGGCATACTTCGAACCCGGCACGTCGATGCGCCGGATGTAATCGGCGAACTCGACGCCATTCTTGCACAGCAGCGTCTCGCGCTGGCCCTGCGTGGTGTGAATCGTGACGGTCAGTACGTCGCTGGTGTCGCCGCCGCCATTGAATCCCCAACCGGTCACCCCGCCGAGGAAGTGCAGCCGGTTCGCCTTGAACCCGCCGACTTTGATTTCCACCTTTTGCGGCAGCGTCTTCGAAAACGCCTTCTCCGGCCCGCCCTCGAGCACGACGATGTTCCCGCCGCCCACCACCTTCTCCGGCGAGACGATGCTGAAGGGCACGCCTTCGACGGTCACCGTGCCCGTCTTGATAAAGTCGAAAGTATCCTTCGTCCCGGCTTGCGAGTTATACAGCCCGCCGCTCGTCGAGGCCGTGAACGCATTGCGCAAATCGAGCGTGCGGAAGTGCGCGCCGTCCACGCTCTGCAAATAGGTGATGATGTCGCGCAGCGCTTCGCCACCGAGGCCATCGAAGCCCTCGGGCATGAGCGACCGGCCGGTATTGACGCGCGACTTGATGTCGGCCGTCTTCACCTGTTGCACGCCGGCGAGACTCTTCAGCGTGATGCTCGCGGGATTCTCCGCGGCGATCACGCCCGCGTACGCCTGGCCGTCCTTCGTCTCGATGTTCCATTGCACGAAGCTCGGGTCGACCTCCGCATTCGGATCGACGATGGCGGTGAGCAATTCATTCGCGCCGTGCGTGCCCATGCCGGTGAGGATCGGCCCGATCTCCGCGCCCGCGCCGTGGAAGTTGTGGCAGATGGTGCAGGTCGTCGTGAAGAGCTGTTTGCCGCGCTCCGCGTCGCCCTTCTGCTCGGCGATGGGTAGCAGCTTCGCGATCGCGTCCTTCTTCGCCTTCACGAGCGGATTCAATTCATCGAACAACGCGCTCGCCCGCTTGGCCACCGCCTTGTCGGGATGCGCGCGCAGCCGGAAAGCGTTCGCCGGTCCGAGCATCGCAAAATCGATCTGCTTCGCCTTGATCGCGTCGAGGAAAGCATTCGTCCAATCCGCGCGCTTGAGCACCGCTTCAAAAGCACCGACTTGCGCCTGGAGGGGCAACTTCCCATAGACCGCGGCCAGCGCAGGACCCACGCTTGGATCGTCGGTATCCGCCAGCACCCCAACGAACGCATGCTGCACATCCGCGTCAGTTGGGCCACCGAGTTGCGCGACGATCGTCGGAATGATGCCCGGGTTCATGCCCCGCAGGCCGATCAGGCTGCGCGCCGCGTCGATCCGGAAATCTCCCGCGCCTTTGCTGTCCTTGAGCGTGGCCAGCAGCTCGCTCGAAAGCTGGGCGACCTGCGGCTTGAGCACACCGGTCTTGTCCCACTTCGCCGCGAGCGGCAGGGCCTCGCCACTCGTGCTGCGGCTGCCCAACAATTTGGCCAGCGCACCGGAAAGCTCCGGCGTCATCGCCGGCGCGTCTTTCACCGAGCGGCCCAGGCTTCGGAGGATGTCGCGCTTGAGCGCATCCGCACTCGCCGGCTTATCGGCCAGCACGGCCACCAGCTTACCCGCAGCCTTCGCATCGATGTTCTGTGTGAGTGCATTGACCAGCGGGGTGAGCGCCGGCGCCTCCGCGCTCTCGAGCGCCAGGGAGATAGCCGCAGCCGGATCGTGCGCGGCCACGCCGATCGCCGCGCTGCGTTGGAAATCATCATCGAACTTCGACCAGGACCGGACGACCGCCTCCGCCACGGCGCGATTTTTATCGTGAGCCACGCCATCGGAATCGTGCTGGATCAAACCTTCACCGAGGGCGCGCAGCACGGCGAGGCGCACTGTTGCATCGGGATCGCCCACGGCTTTGATCAAGGCCTCGCCTCGGGCGAAAGAAAAGCAGACATCGCGCGTTTGCGCGGCATTGCGGCGCAGGACTGGATCCTTGTCATTTTGGGCCAGCGTGAATGGCTCTTCACTCAAGGGCCACGTCACCGCATACGTCCAGAGTGCCGCCACCCGCGCGTCGGTGGACGCCTTGGTATCGCCGATGAGCCTTTCGAGGGCACTCGTGCCATAGGCCTGGTTGGCCCGCGCTTGGAGGACGGTCTCGCCGGCGTTGAGGTTGGCGCGATTCTCCTCGTTGGAGAGTTTCCCGCTGGCACCGATGGTCGTCGCGGAAGGCTCGGGACGTTCTTGCAACAACCGGTGGGCAGTCATGCGCACCACCCGGTTGGGGCTCTCCAGCGCTTTCACCAGCTCGGCGGGTTTGGCTTTCGACAAGTCGGGGACCGCCAGCTTCTTTGCGTCCTTGTGATCGACCCGCCAGATGCGGCCAAAGTAATGGTCGCGATCAGGGCGCACGGCGGCGTTGACGTTATTGTGATCGGGGCCGCGCGTGTCGTTGTGGATCACCGCCTGGTTATAGAAATCGAGGACATAGAGTGCGCCGTCGGGGCCGATGCGGGCCTCGATCGGGCGGAACCACATGTCCTTGCTGCGAATGAATTCCGTCTCCTCGCGGCCCGGTTGTTTGTGCGCCGTGTAGCTGCTGCCTTGTGGATCGAGGAAACGCTGGTGCACGATGTTGATCGTCGGCTCGGTGCAGAAGTAACTGCCATTCCACTCCGCCGGCCAGGAGCCGCCATCGTAGATCGCGCAGCCGGCGGCCGCCGTGAAGGAGCCGACGAAATCGATTTGCTTGTAGGCGATCTGGTCCCAGTCCATCGCGGGGAACGTCTTGTCCGACTTGATGACGACATTGAAGCTGGGCGTGTTGCCGATCTTGCCACGTGCGAGCGTGCTCTCGGGCAATAGCGTCTGCATGAGCAACTGGCCGCTCGTCGGCTGCGTCCACATCACCCGATTGTCGCCGGTGATTTGCAGGCCCCAGGTGTTGCCGCCCTTCGAGGAATACTGCTCGATGGCCGAGCCATCGGGCTTAAAGCGCACCACGCCGCTGCCGATCGTGCCGAAGCCTTCCGAGCCATCGCCGGTGGTCACGTTTTGCGAGGAGCTGTAGCCGTGAGTCGCATAGATCCAGCCGTCCCAGCCCCAGCGCGGGTTGTTGATCACCGCGTGCGTGTCGCGTGTGCCGAGCCCGGTGTAGAGCTTCTCGACTTTGCGCGCTTTGCCGTCGGGACCCGGGTTGTGGATGAAGAGAATGTCCGGAGCTTGCGTGACGATCACGCCGTCCTGGTAAAAGACGAAGCCGGTGACGAGTTCGAGGCCCTCGTAGAAGACCTGCTTCGTGTCCATCACGCCGTCGCCTTTGCTCGAGGTGAGGATGCTGATCTTGTCGAGCCCCTTGCGCTCCTGCTGGCCGGGATCGGGATCGATGCCGCCGTGGTCTTTCCATTCCTTGCCGCGATAATCCGGGCGCATGCCGCGCCTTCCATTCGGATACTCCGGCGACTCGGCAACCCAGAGGCGGCCCGCTGGATCCCAGTCGATGCAGATCGGCTTGGTGATCAGCGGTTCGCTCGCGACGAGCGTCATCCTGAAATCGGGATGCACCTCCAGTTTCGCCAGCTCATCCGCGGGCCGCGAAGGCCCGCCGACCGGATAGGTGAGCGCGGCGAGTTCCTCCTTGTGGCAATACTCATCGAGATTCTCGTGATGCGCCGCCCACGCGATGCCGCGCAGCAGGATCGCGCGATACTGCGGCAGCTCGAACGTGGAATAGAGATGGCCGGGGATCGTGACGAAGGCGCGATACGGTTTCGTGCCGCCTTCCGCGGTGCGCTCGTAGGTCCACATCTGCGGCTGGATGTCGTAGATGTTCGCCTTGCCGCCGTCGGCCGCTTTCTTGCCTTCCTTCACATTCGGCGTGTAAGCCGTCGCGAGCACGCGCACGTCGGGCGAGATGTCCATGTCGTAGTAGATCTCGTCGTCGAGGTGGAAGTTCGCCGCGTCTTTGGTGATCGGATGCCCGCCGCCGATGCGCTCGTTCTCCACGTAATAGAGATCCATCGGGCCTTCCTTCCACTTCGTCTGCCCCTGCACCCACGAACCGCCGATGATCGATTTCCAATAGGGCGACGTGTCCGGCTTGTTTGCCACCGATGCGGTGTGAATGACCACGATGCCGCCGCCGCGCTTGATGAAGGTCTCGAGGATCGGCCGCTGTTCCGGCGTGATGTTCCCCGCGTCCTGCGCGTACATCACCAGGACATCCGTCTGCGCGAGTTGATCGGCGGTCGGGAAATCCATCGCGCCATCCGCTTTCATCCCGCGCTGCGCGAGGAGCACCTTCCAGTCATTGAGGAAACGTTCGTGCTCGTGCGCGTTCGGACCGTGCGTTTTCTTGCCGCCGCGAATGAAGACGCGCAACGGATCGGCCTGCGCGAACGCCAGGGAAAAGAAAAGGAACAGGGGCAGGAACGCAAAGAGACGTTTCATAAATCGGGGGTGGCGGGATTCAATGGGGAGACCACCGAGCATGGCAGAGATTGGGCCGGGTGGCATGTGCAAAGAGCACCATCGCCTATCGCGAACGCACATGGAGGCTGGAGAAGCTGGCGAAGGACGCCTTCCTCGGGTAACTGTCCCTCCCGCGATGATGCCCCCAAACCCACTCACCGAGACCCATGTCATCGGCGCCGAGACCATCGAGGCGAAGGTGCGCGCGCAGGAATGTCCGGCGCTGGCGCTGCATCACATCGCGCACGTCGGGCTCGCGGATGCGGCGGCGCCCTACGAGATGGTGCGGATGGATCTGAGTGGGACGTATCTGCTCTCCTGCTCGGCCGGGCGCGGGCAGATCCTGCTCGATGGCCGCTGGCAGACCTGCCGCGAAGGCTGGGCCTGTCTCGCGCCGCCACACGCGTTGCTCGCCTTTCGTGCGGTGCGCGGCGAACGCTGGGAATTCACCTGGGTGCGCTATCAACAGCCACCCGACCAGAAGCCCGTGATCTCGTCTTCTTCTCCGGCGCTCGCTCGCTTTGATCCCCGACCGCTCCACGCCGCAGTGCAGGGACTCTTCGCCGAGATGCAGAGCCAGACCGCGCCGGCGGCGGTCAGCCATTGGGTGGAGCTGATCCACACCTACGTGCTGCGCTTTGCCCGCCCGTGGCAGACGGACGACCGCCTCGGCCACCTGTGGGAGCATGTCGCCGCGCGCCTCGGCGAACCGTGGTCGCTCGACCGCCTCGCGCGCCACTGTCACCTCAGCACCGAGCACCTGCGCCGCCTCTGCCGCCGCGAGCTCGGCCGCAGCCCCATGCACCACGTTATCTTCCTGCGCATGCAACGCGCCGCCAAGTTGCTCGCTACGACCGATGACAAGGTCGAGACCGTCGCCGGCGAAGTCGGCTACGCCAATCCCTTCGTCTTCTCCACCACCTTCAAGAAATGGGTCGGCTGGCGCCCCAGCGAGTATCGGGCGCGGAAGCGGTAGGTCTTGCTCCGCGGCGCGGCGTCACTTTTTGGATTCGCCGACCGCCCACACGCGCACGTCGTCGAAGAGCGCGAACTGCGTGGCGTTGCCGCTAACCGTGAAATGGAAGTCGCTCTTCATCGGATGTGCGATGCCCGACGATTTCAAAAGGCCGACCGGCTGTCCGTCGAGACTCACCCGCAGCTCGTCGTCCACGACTTCCATCGCCAATTGATACCAGCGGTGTTCTTCCAGTTTCACCGGGAAGTTCGCCGTGCGCCCCGCGGTCAATTTGGCCACCTCCGCTTTGCGCGCCGGATCCTTTTGCATCTCCTCGATGGCCTTCGTCAGTCGTTCCTTGTCATCGCCGAGCATGATCCCCCGCGGCGACAGCGACACCCGGCAGATGTGCCCCGCGTGGCCCTCCTTGTAGGCGCGGTCATTGCACACCGCATTGATGTTCGTCGCGCCTTCGAAGCGGAATTTGAACTCCAGCACGAGATCCTTCTGCCCGATATCCACCCGGCCCACCGCGCCGTGCTCGGGCTTCGTCTGGCTGCAGCGCAACACGCCATCCGCGATCGCGATGGTCGGCGTCGTCACGTGCCATTTGTCGCCGAGTTCCGTCCGGTCGAAATCGTCGGAGAAAATCAGCGCGCCCTTCTTGGCGATGCTCGGTGAGGGTGCATCCGCGGCGACGGCCAGGCCGCCCAGGAGCGCGAGGAATGGGAATAAAAGGAAGTGGTCAAGTTTCATGGGGGGAGGGGTAAGGGAAGAGATCGAAGGTTACCGGCTTTGGCAACGAGAGGGGAGAGAAATGCGGTCAGGGTCGTGCCTGGAAGGGCTGACTGGAAATCGACATTTTTGGGCGCAAATAGGGTGTTTTCACCAATGGAGCCAACGGAGCCCATAGAACCAATGGAGCCCACCCAGCCAATGGAGCCACCTCTTCCCATGGCCGTCCCCGGATGCAAACGCTAAGAAATCGCGTATTCTAAGGTCGTAGTCCTCCGATGCCTCCAAGGCGTCCCCGTTCATGCTCCATCACCGCCATTCCCTCTTTCTGCCGATCGCCCTCTGGCCGCTCCTCGCCTTCGCCACCCACGCGCAGGCCGACACCGCGACGGAGGCCTGGAAGGACGTGCGCCCACTCCTCGAGCAAAAGTGCTACGATTGCCACGGCGGCAAGAAGACCAAGGGCGGCGTCGACCTGAAGAAGCTCGATGGCGATCCGAAGCTCACCACCGAATTTGAGATGTGGGAGAAGGTGAAGGAAGCGATCGCCTCGGGCGATATGCCGCCGGACGACAAGCCGCCGCTCCCCGACGGCGAGAAGAACCTCACGCTCCTGTGGCTCAAGCACTCGCTCGACGACGCCATCCGCACCAATGCCGGCGACCCCGGCACCGTCACCATCCGCCGGCTCACCAATATCGAGTACGACCGCACCATCCGTGACCTCACCGGCGTCGACCTCGGACTGGCCCGGGAATTCGCGCCCGACGGCGGCGGCGGTGAAGGCTTTTCCAACGTCGGCGACGTCCTCTTCGTCAGCCCGCAGGGGCTCGACAAATATTTCTCCGCCGCCCGCAAGCTGGCGGACCACGCCACGATCATGCCCGGCACCGGCATCACCTTCAGCCCGCAACGCGTCGGCCTCCGCGGCCCCGTGCAGGTCAAGGCGCAGGCCGAGCAATCGCTCTACGTGTGGTATCAGAAAATGGCCGAGCCGATCCTGCCGAAGGATGGCGAAGACGCCCGCGAGGCCGAGTACATGACCGCCTGCTGGAAGTGGAAACACCACGACCTCACCGGCGCCACCTCGCTCGAGCAGCTCGCCAAGGACGGCAACCTCCGCCTCGCCTTCCTGCAAAACTGGTGGGACTTGCTGAACAGCCTGAAGCCCGAGTCGCGCTACCTCGATCTCACCCGCGTCGGCTGGCGGGAATTACCCCCGCCCGATGCCGCCAAGCCCAAGGAAGTCCCCGTACCCGTGAGCGAAAAGATCGTCGCCATCCAGGAAGCGCAGCGCTCGTGGCTCGGGCCGGCGAAAAATCCCGGCGGCGGCGTGCAGCGCCGGCAGCAGGATTCCGACGGCATTCATCGCTACGAATTTCGCACCGACGTGAAGGGCAAACCCGCCGTGCACATCGTGCTCGGCGACGTGGCCGATGGAAACAAGGGCGACTGGGTGACCTTCGACGGCCTGACCCTCCAGCACGGCAAGAAAAAGGAACTGTATCTCGATTGGCTCAAGGCGCGGCAGGCCGCCGACAAGGACGCGCTCACCAAGCCGGGTGCTGACGCCGCGAAACTCAATGCCCGCCTCGCGGAAGCCGATGCCGTGCTGGCGAAGTTCGGCAAGGATCCGCGCGGCGGCACGGCCAAGCCGGACGCCATCGTGGTGCAAGCGCCCACCGTCATCACTCTCCCGCTGCCGGAAGATGCGTCGCAATTCTTCGGCGGCGGCAAGCTCGACATCGATGGTCCCGACGCCGAGGCCGCCAGCGTCCAGTGGATGGCGACCACGGATACGCCGCCCGACCCGACCAAGGTCCTCCCCGGCCTCCTCACCGTCTGGAAACTCCACGGCAGCGCCATTGCGCGCCTCGGCCATGAGTTCAATATCATGAAGGTCGCCTTCCCCGACGAGTACGCGCGCCGGCTGGAGGAAGTGTCGCGCAACTTCCAGCGCAACGGCAAATCGGCCAGCGTCTACTACCTCAGCGACGAGCAACTCCTCGGCGTCATCACCCCGGAGGAAAAAGCGCACTGGGAGAAGATGATGCTCGACTGGAA
Source organism: Chthoniobacter sp. (assembly GCF_040003245.1). Lineage (NCBI taxonomy): Bacteria > Pseudomonadati > Verrucomicrobiota > Spartobacteria > Chthoniobacterales > Chthoniobacteraceae > Chthoniobacter > Chthoniobacter sp. Next base: position 3,447 of record NZ_JBDUCX010000026.1, on the reverse strand, counting down.
ATTCGTGCGCAACCCGCAGCCCAACGCCCAGCAAGGCAAGGACTGGGACGCCGCGGAGAAGAAGGACCTCGCTGAGTTTGCCACCCGCGCCTGGCGCCATCCGCTGAGCGACGACGAGAGCAAGCAAATCGCCGCGCTCTACGATGCCGCCCGCGCCCGCGAGCTCGACCGCGAATCCGCCGGCCGCGAAGTGATCGTGCGCGTGCTGGTCTCGCCGCAATTCCTTTTCAAGCTGGAGAGCGCCAGCGATCCCGGCGTGCAGCCCCTCACCGCTTGGGAACTCGCCACGCGCCTCAGCTATTTCCTCTGGGCTTCCGCGCCTGACGACACCCTGCGCGCTGCCGCCGCCGATGGCTCGCTGCTCAAGCCCGAGGTCCTCGCCCGCGAGACCAAGCGCATGCTGCGCGACCCGCGTTCCAGCGCGCTGGCCGAGGAATTCGCCGGCCAATGGCTCAAGTTCAACAGCTTCGAAACGAAGGCCAACATCGACGGCAACAAATTCCCCGAGTTCACGCCCGAGCTGAAGCACGACATGTATCGCGAGGCCGTGGAATTCTTCACCCACCTCATCCGCGAAGACCGCCCGCTGCGCGAGATTGTCACCGCCGATTACACCTTCCTCAACGACCGCCTGGCCACCTTCTACGGCATCCCCGGCGTCACCGGCAGCGAGTTTCGCCAGGTGCAAGTCGCGCAGTACCAGCGCGGCGGCGTGCTCGGCATGGGCTGCCTGCTGGCGAAGAATTCCTTTCCCCACCGCACCAGCCCCGTGCTGCGCGGCAACTGGCTGCTCACCTCCATCCTCGGCACGCCCACCCCGCCGCCGCCAAACAACGTCCCCAAGCTCGACGACAGCGTGAGCAAAGCCTCCACCCTGCGCGAACGCCTCGAGCGCCATCGCCAGGACAAAGCCTGCTCCGTCTGCCACGACAAGATCGACCCCCTCGGCTTCGCCCTGGAAGGCTTCGACCCCATCGGCCGCGCCCGCACCGTGGATGAAGCCGGCCTCGCCATCGATAACACCGGCACCTCCAAGAACGGCACCACCTTCCAAGGCATCGACGGCCTGAGAAAGTTCCTCACCCAGCGCGACACCGAGTTCACGAACAACTTCTGCCGCAAACTCATCGGCTACGCCCTCGGCCGCACCATCATCCTCACCGACAAACCGCTCCTCGACTCCATGCGCACCGATCTGGCCAAGTCGGACGACCGGTTTTCCGTGGCCATCCTCGATATCGCCAAAAGCCGACAGTTCCTCAATCGGAAGAATGAGTAACGGCGGACACATGGAAGCGTCGCCGCAAAACTGCGGGGAGCGCACTCGTCCCGAGTGCTGGTTTCAGCGTCCCGCTGAAATGAACTTGGTCGCGCGTGGCGGCCCCGATGATGTTGCTCCTTGGTGAAGACACGTTAGAAAGTCCGCGAAGGCGGGACGCCTTCGCCAACACTCGGGACGAGCGCGCTCCCCGGAGATCACCGCCATGCGCTATCTGTTCTCCATCTTGTTCTGAACCTCCCGTCAGCCGCCATGCACCGCCCCATCTTTAGGCTTCGCCTCGCCGGCGCGATCTTCTTGCCCCTCATCTTCGCGCTGCGGGCCCTCGCGGCGGACTCCGACTGGCATTCCGTCACGGGGGCCTGGGCCACTTTCCAAGCTCCGGCGGCCATGGTCCGCAGCACCGACGGGGCCAAGGCCGGGGAGGGCAGCACCATCGAAATCTTCGAATGCCCGAGTTTCAGCGTCAGTTTTGAAAGCGGCAGCGGCGCGCTGCCGCGGGAACTGCAAACCGATCTCGAAAAAGCCGTCGCGGCCTGGTCCACGGAGGCGCGGAAGAATTGGAAGGTCAATATGTACCTCGAGGACGAACACCATCTCGCCTACGCCGCCATCCGCACGGCCAACGATCCCTCTTTCCACGACCATCGCCCCGGCCATCTGTCCTTCGGCCTCGCCGCCGGCGAAAAACCTTTCTCCATCCATATTCGCTTCCAACGCCCGGAAGACCTCGCCGCCATCGAGCGCCTCCTCAAATCCCTTAAATTGAGAACGTTGTAGGGTGTAGGAGGAGACGGGAAACAGGCGAACGAGGAAAATAACTAATTTACCGGCAACCGGTCACCGTGATACAATAAGCGCATGAGCTTGGAAGTCTTGAAACAGCAAGCCGCGGCCCTCGACGACCAGTTGCCTCTTCGCTGTTTCAAGTGGGTGATCACCCGCTCTCTTTTACCATGAAGACACTCGTCCATAGCGCGAGCGCCGAAAAGCCAAACGTCGGTAGGGAAGCCGCGCCGCGGGTTCCCACTTTTGGGTGTGCGGAAAAGCGGCGGTGGCAGCCAGTCCGGTTCGCGGAATTACCCTTGGGTCGTCCCGCCACCCACCACGTTTCCACACCACATGCGAGGGAACCCGGCGGCGCGGCTTCCCTACCGGGATTTGGCTTTCGGCGCTCGCGCTACCTACGAGAGCGGCATCGCGGCCAATTCGTGAAGACTACCTAACTCATGAAAGCCCAATTCCGATTTCTCGCGATGCTGGCGGTGGGCCTGCTGTCGGCGATTGCGGCACGCGCGGAAAGCTATTCCGCGCGGGGGGCGAATGCCTATGTCCAGGCGAAGGATTACCAGGGGCTTTTGCAGTACGCTACGGTGTGGTCGCAGGCCGAGCCCAATAGCGCGGAGGCGTGGTCGTATCTCGGCGTCGTCTACGGCAATTATTTGCATCAGCCGGACAGAGCCGTCGCGCCGATGCAGCGGTCGCTTGAGCTGAACCCGAACCAGGCGCCGGGCTGGCATGCGCTGGGCGTCACCTATCTCCAGCTCAAGCAAAGCGCGGACGCGGTCGGCGCGATTTCCAAGGCGATCAAGCTCAACCCAAACCAGCCGAACTATTACAACAATCTCGCCGTGGCGTATGCCGAGATGGCGCGCTGGCAGGACGCCTACAATGCGCTGAATGACGAGAAGGACCTGGCGGTGAAGATGGATAACGCCACAGTCTGGTACAACCTCGGCAACGGTTATGCCCGGCTCGAGCAAGCCGAACCCGCCGTCGCCGCCTACCAAAAGGCGGTGCAACTCAATCCCAATTGGGCGGAGGCGTGGACCAATCTCGGCACGATGTTGCAGTGGGGCGGCAACGTCCAGGGGGCCGAGCAGGCCTACACCCGGGGCGCGCGCCTCGGCGATCCCCTCGGCGCGCAGAATAACGCCCGTTTACAGCAGGCGCTTGCCCAGCAAGCCGCGGCGGCGAAAGCCGGCGCGGACCGCAATAGTATCGATGCCATCATCAACCGGCAGGCCAAAGAGAACCTCGAACGTCGACTGCAAAACGAAGGTTCACTGAGACTCGGTGAACATTTGCCCTGAAAAGCGGGCTCGAAGGTAGGGAACGGGTAAGTGCCGGAGAGACATTGTAGGGCGCGTGTCCCCACGCGCCAGGTG